>JAISZQ010000184.1 GCA_031269165.1 Spirochaetaceae bacterium | reverse complement strand
CTCAAAGTCTGTTTAAAAACCCAGCAAAAGGGGGAAAGCCTTCCCCCTCGCTCCGGTCTACGCCCTACGCTACCCCCTTCAACGGGGGTCAGACCCCCGTAACGCCCCCGAATCACAGCAGAGGCTTACATCCTGCGGGGTTATTGAACAGACTCTTAAGAATTTGGGTCCGCGAATGGCGCGAATAAGCGCCATTGGCGTTACGAATAATACATACTATCAGCGCGTATTCGCAACGCCATGTATGGCACACATTCGCGGACAAAAAAACTAAAAATCTGGATCGCCGTATACGGCGCAATCCGTGGACTATTCTTATATTCCATTTATTCAAACCGCAACGGGTTTTCCCGAAGCCGCCGATTCGTACAATGCGTCGATTATCTTCATTAAAATAAGGGCCTCGTCCGGCGTGTTGAGCGGCGCGGCCTCTCCGGCAAGCGTCTTGACAAAGTTCGCCGCCGCCGCCGTGCGTCCCATCGTCTCGTCCTGCTCCGTTAAGAGGTCAATGTTGAGATGAATGCCGTTTTCCTCGGTGAAGATTTTGCAGGCGTCGATGCTTGTCTCGTCAAATCCCTCGCGCTGAAACACGCGCTCGACTTTGCCCCCGGCCTTTTGTCCCTGAAACACGACGGAGACAACCTCGCCTTCGTTCATCTCCGCCCACGAGTTGCGGATCGTGAGACACTGGCCGCTCTTGAACGTGAGGAAGGCGTGACAGGCCGATTCGACATCGGTAATGCCACCCGCCGCATCCGCGATGCCCCACGGCCCCTTGAACGCCTTGTTACCCATGAAGTCGTAGAAAACGCTCGCAAGCGCGAAGGAAGGTTCCGGGTACCCCATAAAATAAAGCGCGAGGTCTATCATGTGGAGCAGGTCGATGACCGGGCCGCCGCCTGAAAGGGCTTTCGTGGTGAACCAGCCGCCAAAACCGGGGATGCCCGCCCGCCGTATCCACGTCGCCTGAGCGGAATTGATGCGCCCGGCCTTGCCGCTTTTGAGGTAGGAGAGCATCGCCTGTGATTCGGGACGGGCGCGGTTGTTGAAGTCGAACAAAAGTTTTTTGCCGCTTTTTTGAACGGCGGCCACGATTTCTTTCATTTCCGCCGCGTTGAGGGCGGGCGGTTTTTCGCAGAACACGTGCCGTCCTTTTTCGAGCGCCTCAATGATCAGCGGCTTGTGGAATTTGTTCGGCGTGATGATCGACACCGCGTCAATATCCTTTTCCGCTTCCAGCATCCGCGCCAGCGAGTCGTACGTCTTTTTTATGCCGCGCGGAACCGCGAATTCCTTCACCCGCTCTGTGTTCACATCGGCGATGGCGGTGATTTCCGCGCCCGCCTTCGTAAACCCGTCGTAGTGGTAACGCGCCATGCCGCCCGCTCCCACGATTCCTATTTTTATCGTTGCCATAAACCACTCCTCTCAAAGACTCCAATAGATTAGCATTCCCCTGCCCTTTTGTCAAGTGAGCCTGTTCCAAAACCCTGCGGGACGCAAGTCTCCGCTGTGATTTTTTTTGGATGGGGGGGGGGGTATGTTACGCGCTTCGCGCGAATTGAAAATGATAAATGGAGAATGGAAAATGAATGGGATGAGGGTTGACCACGGATTGCGCGGATTTTCGCGGATAAGAGGTTGTCATTGCGAGTCGGCGGCAACATAGTTGTCGTTAGCGGCGAAGCAATCCAGACGGAGAGGCCCTCGCACTGGATTGCTTCGCTTCGCTCGCAATGACGAGGCGGGATTGTCATTGCGAACCCGAAGGGTGAAGCAATCCAGACGGAGAAGGCATCTTGGGCTGGCCGACCCCGACCCCCGATTAGGCCAGTCGGGTGACCCCTGCTTATCGCAATGACGGGGGGCGTTGTCATTGCGAGTCGGCGGCAACATAGTTACCGTTAGCGGCGAAGCAATCCAGACGGGGAGGCCCTCACACTGGATTGCTTCGCTTCGCTCGCAATGACGAGGCGGGATTGTCATTGCGAACCCGAAGGGTGAAGCAATCCAGACGGCCCCGACCCCCGGGGCTGGCCGTCCCAAGGTGAGAACCGCCGGACATATTGCTCAAAGTTATGCTGATTCTACAACCTTTGCCGGTAAAAAAATAACGTCGCCCGGATGAGGCAACGCGGGGCCTTGTCAATTGTGTTTCATTCGGGTATGATAGGTGCGGGCTTGACTAAGGTAAGGAGAAATGGTGAGGAAAGCGGGAACTCTTTTTGTACATGGCGCGACGCCGTTTGAAGCGGTTACGGGGGCGGTTTCGACACCGATCTTTCAGAACGCCACGTTTCGCCACCCGGCACTGGGCCAAAGTACGGGTTACGATTACTCTCGCGGTCAAAACCCCACGCGCAAAGAGCTTGAGGACTCGATGGCGCTTTTTGAACATGGCACATACGGGCTGGCTTTTTCCAGCGGGATGGGCGCGATTTCCACATTGATCAAACTGTTCAAGCCCGGCGACCACTTCATCGTGTCCGAGGATCTCTACGGCGGGACGTTCCGGCTTTTCAACGAGTACTACGCCCGTTACGGCTACGCCTTTTCATGGGTTGACACGTCGGACGGTACGAAGATTGAGGCGGCGGCGAGGCCGGAAACAAAGGCGCTTTTCATCGAGACCCCATCCAACCCGATGATGAAGGTGACAGATATCCGGTACTGCGCCGACTTTATCCATCGTTCAGGCGGGTTGCTTGTCGTTGACAACACGTTTCTCTCGCCCTATTTCCAGAACCCGCTCGATCTGGGGGCGGATTTTGTCGTGCACAGCGGGACGAAGTACCTTTCCGGGCACAACGACACGCTTGCGGGGATCATCGTCCATGCCAACGACGAGGCGGAAGGGGCGTTGCGGCACGCCCAGATGAGCGAAGGGGCGACGCTCGCGCCCTTTGACGCATGGCTCACCTTGCGCGGGCTCAAGACGCTCGCGCTCCGCATGGAAAAGCACGAGGAAAACGGTAAAAAGATTGCCGCCTTTCTCCGCGCCCACCCGTCCGTCGAGAAGGTTTTCTATACCGGCTTCGACGACCATCCCCAGTATTCGCTTTCAACCCGTCAAGCGCGCGGCCATTCGGGGATAATCTCGTTCTATCTGAAAAAGACCGAATATGTCCCGCAACTCCTCGCCTCCGTCAAACTCATTCTTTTTGCCGAGAGCCTGGGCGGGGTCGAATCGCTTATCACCTACCCGCTTGTGCAGACTCACGCGGCAATTCCCGAGGCGATGCGGCTTTTGGCGGGCGTGAACGATCGTCTTGTCCGTATTTCCTGCGGCATCGAGGATGCCGATGACCTGATTGAAGACTTGGAGGCGGCTATTCCCCGTTAATCTATGAGAATATCAACAAAAGGCCGGTATTCGCTCGAAGCGTTGCTCTATCTCGCGCTCACCGAAGAAACACGGGAAGACCAAGAATCGTTTTCCAGTACTCGTGAGATCGCCGAAAAATCAGGCTACTCGGAGGGTTATCTCGAACAACTGTTCATCCCGCTCCGCAAGGCGGGGTTGATCCAAGGGGTACGCGGGCCGCAAGGCGGTTACTATCTCGCCAAACCCCCCGAACAGATCAGCGCGGGCGACATTCTCCGGGCGGTGGAAGGTCCGTTACAGCCGACCGCCTGTATCGACGAGGAAATTTGTCCCGACGCGAAAGCCTGTCCCAGCCGCCGTACCTGGTGCGCGCTCTACGAGTGTATCGCCCGCACGGTCGACACGATCACCCTTGCCGAGTTGCGCGAAGCCTACAAGCACGACAACGCGGAGCCTGATTATATCATTTGAGGCTGTTCCAAAACGTCAGTTTTGGAACAGCCTTAAACGCCTGCAATGCTCTCAAAACCACGAACCACAACGGGTCTATGCAACCACACGAATCCTTATCTTTTCATAACACCGCTTTTTCGCTAGAATGGTTCGTGGAAACAGCGAGTTTAGGTAGTGATTCTTTTGGGGATTAAACTTCCCCGCCGGGATTCGGGGGCGGGGCATCCGGTAGGATGCCTTCGGGGGGCCCTACAGCCCTCAGCGTCCTGCTTCGGACTTCCGGGCCGGGGCGCGGCACGCCTACGGTGTGCTTCGGGAATGCGTCCATCCGTGGACGCTTGGGTGCGCCCACAAAACCATGCGCTGCATGGTTTTGTCCCCGTAGAGGGGGTAGTGGAAGACTTCCCCCGCCTGTTGCTTAAAAAGGATTGTGTCTATCGGTTTCCGCAAAAGGCAAGGAGTGACGATGGGTGACCCACGGGGTTTTTTGAAGGTGCGCCGGAAGATTTCCGGTTACAGGCCGGTTGAAGAGCGGCTCAACGATTATAGCGAGGTGGAGGCGCGGCTCACGGATGCGGAGCGGCAGGAACAGGCGAGCCGCTGTATGGATTGCGGGGTGCCGTTTTGCCACTGGGCGTGTCCGCTGGGGAACGTGATGCCGGAATGGCAGGATCGGCTCTATCGGGGCGACTGGACGGGGGCGTGGGCGATTTTGCAGGACACAAATCCGTTCCCCGAATTCACGGGGCGGGTCTGTCCGGCGCTTTGTGAGGCCTCCTGTGTGCTGGGCGTTAACGACGAGCCTGTGACGATCCGGCAGAATGAGCTTGCCCTCATCGAGAAGGCTTTCCAGCACGGCCTCGTAATTCCGCGTCCGCCCAAGAAGCGGAACGGCAAGCGGGTGGCCGTTGTCGGGGCGGGTCCGGCGGGGCTTTCCGCGGCGTTTTACCTTAACCGGGCCGGGTTTATGGTGACCGTTTACGAGGCGGACCGGAAAGTCG
The DNA here is from genome assembly GCA_031269165.1 of Spirochaetaceae bacterium. Lineage (GTDB taxonomy): Bacteria > Spirochaetota > Spirochaetia > Treponematales > Breznakiellaceae > JAIRNN01. The sequence goes on along the minus strand of JAISZQ010000184.1, from coordinate 8,002 downwards.
GGGGCTATCTGCGTTACGGCATCCCCAATTTCAAACTGGACAAGAGTTTTATCGACCGCCGCGTCGATTTGATGGAGCGGGAGGGCGTTGTCTTCAAGACGGGGGCGCGTATCGGGAACGCCCGCTATGGTTTCGGGACGGAGGCAAACGGGATAACGCTCATCGACGGGGCGGCGCTCACGGCGGAGTTCGACCTCGTGTTGCTCACCATCGGGGCCCGCGAACCCCGCGAACTTGCCGCGCCGGGCCGCGAGCAGACGGGCATCGTTCAGGCTCTGGACTATCTTTCCGCCCAAAACCGCAACCTTGCCGGGGAAGAGGACGGCTATGTGCCGGACAACGCGTACGGCAAACACGTCCTCGTCATCGGGGGCGGCGACACGGGGGCGGACTGTGTCGGTACGGCGAACCGGCAGGGCGCGGCGAAGGTGACGCAGATCGAGGTGATGCCCAAGCCGGGACTCCACCGGGGAGAAGACGACCCGTGGCCGCTCTGGCCCAAGGTGCTGAAAACGTCCAGTTCCCACGACGAGGGCTGCGAGCGGCTCTGGTCGGTGAACACAAAGGCGTTTGAGGGCGAAAACGGCGCGGTCAAAAACGTGAAGGCGGTTTCGGTCGCGTGGAAAACGGAAAACGGCCGCCCGGTAATGGCCGAACTTCCCGACTCAGGCTTTGACATCCGTGCCGACCTCGTTCTTTTGGCGATGGGCTTTGTCCACGTCGTTCAGGAAGGGGTTGTCGCCGCGCTGAACCTCGAAACCGACGAACGGGGCAACATCCGCACACGAGGCAGTTTCCACACGAGCAACCCGAAGGTCTGGGCCGCCGGGGACGCCCGCAACGGGGCAAGCCTCGTCGTCCGCGCCATGGCCGACGGAAAGGCCGCCGCCGAAGCGGTGTGCGCGGGACTGTCAACAAGTTAGGAAAACGCTGATGAACGTGACGCGGGGTCAACGGCGTACCCCGTCTGGATTGCTTCGTCGTTCCGCTCCTCGCAATGACGGTGCTACTGTCATTGCGAGCGAAGCGAAGCAATCCAGAGCGAAAGCCTTCTCCCTCTGGATTACTTCGCCGCTTCGCAGTTCGCAATGACGGGCCGCATAAAATATAAAACAGGGCCCGTTTGCCCCTTGTCTGAAACATATTTTTTGTGGAGGAGCGGGGGAAATAACCGTACCCCGCGCTTATTTATCTTGCCCCTCGCCTCCCCCTTGTGCTAAAATAGCCCCATGCGTATCGCCATAGCACAGATCAACTCCACCGTCGGCGGGTTTGACGAAAACGTCCGGAACATCGCCCGATTCGTGGAGCAGGCCGCCGCTGAAAAGGCCGACATCGTGTTTTTCCCCGAACTCGCCCTCTGCGGCTACCCCCCGATGGACCTCCTCGACCAAGACGCCTTTGTCGAGAACAACATCCGCGCCCTCCGCCTCCTCCAGCGCACCCTGCCGCCGGGCATCGCCGTGGGCCTCGGCTACGTCCAGCGCAACCGCGCCAATTCGGGCAAGTCCCTCGTCAACGCCTACGGCATCGTGCAAGACGGGGCACTCCTCTTCGAGCAAACCAAGACCCTCCTTCCCACCTACGATGTGTTTGACGAGGCGCGCAACTTCGAGCCCGCGAAAGAGTGGCCGCACTGCGCGTTTTCAGGCGAAAAAATCGGCGTCGCCATCTGCGAAGACGTCTGGCGCGAAACCGAGACCCCCGGCACCCGCTACCACGAAGACCCCGTCCGCCGCCTCCTTGACACAGGCCTCACGATCCTCGCCGTCCCCTCCGCCTCCCCCTACTACGCGGGCAAAATGACCGAACGCCTCGCCCTCGCCGAGCGCATCGCCCGCCGGGGCAGCCTCCCCCTCGTCTACATCAACGCAGTCGGCGCGAACGACTCGATCATCTTCGACGGCCGCAGTTTCATCCTCACCCCGGACGGCATCGCGGCCCAAGCCCCCGCCTTCGCCGAGAGCCTCATCGTCTGGGACAGCGTTTCCCCAAGCATACAAGGGGGGGAAGCCTCCCCCCTCGCTCCAGACCACGCTCCGGTCGTCCCTCCCTCCACGCGGTCTTACGCTACCCCCCTCAGCGGTGGGCCCGCCCCCCGCAACGCCCCCCATCCCGACTCAACGCTTCGCATTGAGCACAGGGCAACGCCCTGCGACTTAGACATTATCGAAGGCGCCCTCGTGATGGGCATCCGCGAATATATGCGTAAATGCGGCTTTAAGCGCACCCACTTAGGACTGTCGGGCGGCATCGACTCCGCCCTCGTCGCGTACCTCGCCGTCGAGGCAGCGGGCAAAGAAAACGTCGCCACGTTCAGTATGCCCAGTATGTTCAGTTCCCCGGGCTCAAAGGACGACGCGGCGGACTTGGCCAAAAATTTAGGCTGCCGCTACGAGACCCTGCCCATCGAACACATCTACAATGCGTTTACCCGCGAACTTGCCCCGGTCTTCGAGGACAAGCCCTTCAACGTGGCCGAGGAAAACCTGCAAGCGCGGATACGCGGCGGCCTCATGATGGCCTTTTCCAACAAATTCGACTCGATGCTGATGAACACCGGCAACAAAAGCGAGCTTGCGATGGGCTACTGCACCCTCTACGGCGACATGAACGGCGCACTGTCCCCCATCGGCGACCTCTTCAAGACAGAAGTCTTTGCCCTCTGCCGCCGCATCAACGAAAAGGCCGGCTCCCCCCTCATCCCGGAGGCCATCCTCACCAAAGCCCCCTCCGCCGAGTTGCGCCCCAACCAGAAAGACGAAGACACATTGCCGCCCTACGACATCCTCGACGAGATACTCAGGCTCTACCTCTTTGAAAACCGCTCGGCAGACGAGATCGCCGCGCATGGCTACGACCGCGACCTTGCCGCGTGGATCATCAAGACCTGCGCCCGCGCCGAGTTCAAACGCCGCCAGGCCCCGCCCGTGCTGAAAGTCTCCCCCCGCGCCTTCGGCATGGGCCGCCGAATGCCCATCGCCCGCGCCATCTACGAGGCGTAAGCGCACCGGCAAGAGCAGAGCGAGCGATGAAAAACCGGCAAAGCATATCAAGCGGCGCGGCGCGGAACCATCACGCGGGATGCGGCACCCGATGCTCCGTGTTCCTCGCGCTCCTCGGTCTGCTCGTGGCCCTCGCCGCCTGCGCCCCCGTCGAAGAAAGCCGTTCCACCTTCGCGCTGGGCACCGTGTGCACCGTCTCCCTGTTTGAAAACGGCACAAACGACCTTTACACCGCCCTCTTCGACCGCCTCGCCGCGATCGAAACCGTCATGAGCGCGAACGAACTCGCAGACGGCCGGATAAGCGAACTTTCGCGCGTCAACCAAAACGCCGGAATCAGGCCCGTTGCCGTGAGCGGCGAACTCATCACGGTACTCAGCCGCGCGCTGTTTTTTGCCGAGATTACAGGCGGCGCGTTCAACCCGGCGGTCGGCCCCCTGGTCGCGGTATGGAACATCGGCGCCGAAAACGCCCGCTTGCCGGAAGAACACGAGATCGCCGCCGCCCTCGCCCTCGTCAATCACCGCGATGTCGTGGTGGACGCGGCGAACCAAACCGTGTACTTGAAGCGCGAAGGTATGCGTCTTGACTTGGGCGGTATCGCCAAAGGATACGCCGCCGATGAACTGGTCACAATCCTCAAGGAAGCCGACGTCCGTCGCGCCGTCATCGACTTGGGCGGCAACATTTACGCGCACGGCAGCAAAACCCCCACCCAGAAGTGGCGCATCGGCATCCAAAACCCGCTCTCTCCACGCGGCGAATACCTCGCCGTGGAAGAAGCCGCCGATAAGACCCTCGTCACATCAGGCGTATATGAACGCTTCTTTGAAGAAAACGGCATCTGCTACCACCACATCCTCGACCCCAAGACCGGCTATCCGGCCGATTCCGGCCTCCTCTCCGTTACCGTCATCGCCGAAAATTCCCTGGATGCCGACGCGCTTTCCACCGCGCTCTTCGTTCTGGGCTACGAACAAGGCTCCAGCCTCCTCTCCCGTTTCCCCGGCCCCGGCATTGAGGCCGTCTTTGTTTTCAGCGACGCCACGGTGAAACGCGCAAGTACTGTACCCGCTGAGCAGTAAGCGGAAACGTCTCCCCCGGTCAACAACGTTAAGAATTTTGTCCGCGGATTGACGCGGATTAACACGGATAAGAGGTGTCATTGCGAGGAGGTGGCAACATAGTTGCTGACGACGAAGCAATCCAGTGTGAGAGCCTCCACCGGCTGGATTGCTTCGCCGCTTCGCGTCTCGCAATGACAACACTCCCCCGTCACTGCGAGCCCTTCGTCATTGCGAGCGAGCGGCACATTGCCGAGCGAAGCAATCCAGTGTGAGGGCCTCCCGCGAAAAGGTAAGCGGGGGAACGTCTCCCCGGTTAACAACGGAAGCATTTTGTCTGCGGATGGTGCCCTCTAGGGCAATGCGGATTTTCACGGATGAGCGCGGATTTTTTGCGTCAAAAACCGGGGCCATAGTACGACGGTACGATGGTAAACTCTCACTGGCTCACAAATTCCGCGCCCCGGTCTTTTTTCACAGTGAGAGAGGTTAATTGCAGATAGATGTAGGGGTAGTCGTCCTCTTCATAGGAGCTTAACGTGCCCACGGCCTCCACCCACTCATCCTCTTGGGGATACTTGGGGGCAAGTACGTTTGATTGCGAGCCTTCTCCGTTTGGGGCGGCGGTACGCGGGGCCCAGGCTACCTCGAACCCGGCGGTGCCGTCATAGCCGCAACAACCGGGGCCATAGCGCAACACAAAGCAAAAAGGTTCCTCGCCGTCGTATTGTTCGGTTTTGAACAGCCCTTCGAGGCGGATCGTCTTGCCGAGATAGTCCTCGGAGTTGAGATAGATCTCGTTGGTCTGCGCGATAAACAGCTTCTCTTTGATCTCGATCACTTTTCCCGCGGCTGTAGCCGTGTTCGACAGGGCCGCGTCCTGCGAAAGAGACTCGGCGCTCGCTTTATTTCTCAAAAACGTAATCCCGAAAACCAAAAACGTTCCGATACCGCAGATACCGGCAATCTTGAAAAACTTGGACGCTTTTTCCATGTTATACCACCTGTGCCTTGTATTGATATATGCCGCGAATCGCCCAGAACAAGAAAAACGCGCATATATTGATGAGGACAATACTCGCGCCGGTCGGAATCGCAAAAACATACGAAAGAACGATGCCGATAAAAAATGAAATGAGGGAAAGGATGCCTGAGCATATCGTTACGCCCCGAAATGTCTTGCAGAGGCGCATCGACGTGAGCGCGGGAAAGACGATGAGGGCGGAAATCAGCATCGCGCCCATCATGCGCATTCCCAGAGCAATCGTGACCGCCGTCAAGAGCGCGATGAGCATATTGTACATCCCCGCCTTTGCGCCGCTCGCCCGCGCAAAGGTCTCGTCGAACGTAACGGCGAAGATGGTGTTGTAGAAGAGCGCGTAGAGTACCAGCACCACGACCGACAGGACGACGCTCAGATACACGTCGGCCTTGCTCATCGCAAGGATGCTACCGAAGAGATAGTTGCACACGTCGGTGTTCATGCCCGTTGTCAGGGAAATGATGACGACCCCGACCGCCAACGCCCCGCTCGAAAAGAGCGCGATCGCCGCGTCGCCTTTTATCTTGCTGTTCTCACTCAAGCGAAGCAACAACACGGCGGCGGCTATCACGACCGGCACGGAAACGGTAAGCGGCGCGACATTCAGCGCGGTGGCGATGGCCAGCGCCCCAAACCCGACGTGCGAGAGGCCGTCGCCAATCATCGAGTAGCGTTTCAGCACGAGGCTCACCCCGAGGAGGCTCGCGCACAACGAGACCAGCACCCCCACGACAACCGCCCGCACCAAAAAGGCGTAACTAAACATTTCTTCTAAAACCGCAAACATACCCTATCTCCATTATCGGCTTAATGATAGCACCATAACGCGCATTTGGTAAAGTGTTGCTCACGTCCCGTACAGGGCACCATCAGGTACTTTTTTAATCACGAACAAACGGGTCTGTCTCATCATCGCGGGCCGCCCGTCATGACCCACCCGTCATTGCGAGCGAAGCGAAGCAAACAAGCGAGAGGGCCTTCTCCGTCTGGATTGCTTCACCAACGGCAAATTGCCGCGGGTTCGCAATGACAACACCCCTCGTCATTGCGAGCAAGCGGCACATTGCCGAGCGAAGCAATCCAGCGTGACGGCCATCCCCCGCCCAAAAGAAAGGGCCATCCCCGCAACCGCAAAGACAGCCCTTATCTCTTCCCTAAGCCCTTCGTCGCACGGGGGAGCGCGTTTCGCTTGACCCCCCACCGCGCGCTGTTACGGTCATTTCCCCCAGTTGTTGGGCAGGTCTTTGCCGTTCTCGTCTTTAAGGGGGTTTCCATCCTCGTCTTGAAGCGGGTAGTGCAAATCAATCTCCGTCCCCGCCGTGGTTTCGCGTATCATGGTGTTGGAGCTGTTGTATACAAGATGGACCGCGGAGCCAGGATCCCCGTTGAGGGTGTTGGCGGTGTTTATCTTGTCGGAGTTCTCAGCGCTGCCATCCTCCTTCTTTGTCCCGTAAATCGTGCCGCCGGTCTTGGTGAAATTGGAAGAGTTTATAAACACGCCGCCGCCGCTCACTTCAGCATTATTGTGTTCGATGAACCCCCCCTCCATGATGAACGTGCCGCTGTTTGCGACACTTACGCCGCCGCCGTACTTGGAGGAGGAGATATTGTCGCTGATGATCCCGCCCTTCATGGTGAACGTGCCGCCGTAGACAGCCACGCCGCCGCCCGTGCTCTTCGACGCACGCACCGTATTGCCGCTGATGGTCCCGTCCCACATGATGAACGTGCCACCCGCGCCTACATGTACGCCGCCGCCGTGGGTGAGGGTGAGGGAGGAGGTGGTGTTCAACTTGATATTGTTACCCTTGAGATACGTGCCGCTTTGCATGATCAGCGTGCCCTTGTCCCTCACCAGGATGAGGGGGGCGTAGTTGGGGTCCATCCCCTTGAAGGTGATGTTCCGCAACTCGAGGGTTACGCCCTCCCCCACAGTGATGAGGGGCATTTGCACCGTATTATTCGTCCCGGTCAGCGCGATCGTCCGCCCCTTGCCGTCGATGATCACCTTGGCGGGGCTGTTGGCGAGGTGTTCGTCGCCGGCTAAACCCTCGCTGATCGGATCATTATCATCATCCCACCTGTCGTGGCCCTGGGCAATGTAGCCGAGTTTCGAATGTAGTTTGTAGTTGACGGTGCTGAGGACCAGCCCCTCGTAGATGTCCTTCGCACTGTCCTCCACGTCCACCGGTTCATCCGGCATCGCCGCCAACTTAAGGGTCAGGGAGGGCTCGTCCTTCGCCGCCCGTATCATATCAATGACGCTGTCCACCACCTCATCCTCCGTGGAAGCCCCGGAGAAGGAGTCGGTGATCAGTGGCTCCTCCGCGACCTGCATCTTGACGAAATCTTCCAGAAAGTCGCACCCCGTAAATCCCACGGCTATAGTGCCGAGCGCGAACACCAAAACCGCCATCGCAATACCACGAAAATCATTCTGCTTCATACCATATCTCCTTAAAAAAAATATATAACAACAGGGGAATCGCCCCCCGCTCTTATCTCTTCCATAACGTTTTTATATAACCCTCACGAACAATGCGCCCGCTCATTGCGAGCAAGCCCCCCGTCATTGCGGGCAACTCCCCTCGTCATTGCGAGCGAAGCGAAGCAATCCAGGGAGAACGCCCCTCGTCTGGATTGCTTCACCAACGGCAAATTGCCGCAGGTTCGCAATGACAGGAACGGAACGCGCCATTTCCAAAACACGACATTCTCCATTTTCCATTCTCCATTTTCCATTCGCCCCAAAGGGGCGCCCCCCGTCATTGCGGGCAAGTCCCCCGTCATTGCGGGCAAGCCCTTCGTCATTGCGAGCGAAGCGAAGCAATCCAGGGTGAGAGTCAAAAAATGACGTGCAGTGATGCCGGGATAAAAACGTACTGAGGGCG
>JAISZQ010000161.1 GCA_031269165.1 Spirochaetaceae bacterium | reverse complement strand
CCGCCGACACCTGCGACACATTGATTGCCAGTGCCTCAGCCACCCGCTTCATGACCGCAATCTCGTTGACCATCAACCCGTCAATAAACTCTTGCGTTATCTCCATAAGCCCCTCTCTTCCTTAATCATTATCATTAAAAGGGGGACGACTCCCCCTCGCTCCAGACTTGCTCCGGTCAAGCTCAAACCGTCGGTTTGAGCCCTGCCCTCCGCAATTCTTCCGCTACCCCCTCTCCTAGGGGCGCCGCCCCTAAGACCCCGCAACGACCCCGCCCCTTCGGGAAATGGAAAATGCATGATGGAAAATGAAAGGAATGAAACGAGTTGCCTTCAATCCTTGATCATTATCCATTATCAATTCAGGCACCACGCGCCCTTTCCAATTCCCGCCGCAACGCTTCGACCTCAGACTGCAACGCCTCGTTTTCAGACTCCCACTTCTTTCGTTCCTGTGCCGCGCCTTGTTCCAACCCCTGTTCCCGGCCTTGTTCCCGACCTTGTTCCAACCCTTCTTTTCGCCCCTCTTCCATGCCGCGCGCATGGTATTCGTCCTTCCACATCTCGCGGTCGCGCCACGCCTTCTGGTACATATTGTACGCCGAGCGTATCTCTCTGGTTAGCGAGAATTCCCGCAGTTCGGCCACGATCTCTCTCACTTTCGGGTATGCTTTCGCGTGCATTTCTGCCTCCTCTCCGGTTTTACACCGGAAACATTTTAGTATCGGCCATGCCTCGCTCCCATCATTTTCTTTGGGCATCTTTGGCAACTCTATGATAACAATATTCAGCAGGTCTGTAAACAGTGCCCCGCTTTTTCCTTCCCGCAACTCGAATCGGTGGATGTAACCGGGCAGTGACGGTAGGAAGGCGAAGTTGCAGATGGCGATGCAGTACGCTGGGCGGATTTTGTCGTATTTGTGGCCCTTCCGCAACTGTTCTGTTATCAGCCTGCACAGGTAGTAAACGAGGCGGTTATGGAAAAACCCGCTTTTTTCTATTTGTACTTCCGCGTCGAACACTTTCCCGCTTTTCGTACTGGCATTGACATCAAGAACGACGAGCTTGTCCTCCCTCCAAGACCGTTCAATGAACGTGTTTTCGATTTTAAGCGTACTCAGTTCATCTCCTTCCAAGGGAAGGAGCGATTCCAACAACAGGGCCAGCTTGGAGGTGTTTTTCCGGTCGCCAAAGACCTGTTTGAAGATATGATCCTCAAGCAGGGAATAAAATTTTTCTTTCACTTGATACTCCTTAAAGACATCGGTCTCTCCAGAGTACTATGCGATTGACTTGCCGTTTTGCTTTAATCGGAGGCGAAAAAACGTGAAAAAAAGGATAAAAAAGCCGTACATTTTCACCGCAGGTGGGAAATCAGTGTTTTTTAAGCCCGCGATAGTTACCCGTCAATCCAGCACCAGCGTGGCCTTCCCGACCTTCTCTGCCGCATCCCGGCTCAGCACGTGTTCAATAATTGCCAGCGCGAACAAGGCGGCGGTTCCCGCCCCCCGGCTTGTGATAAGGTTTCCGTCAACGACGACTTTGTCCTCCCGCCACGTTGCGCCCGACACCTCGTGTTCCATGCCGGGGAAACAGGTAAACTGTTTCCCGGCCAGCACCCCTTTGGGCGCAAGCACGACCACCGGCGCGGCGCAGATCGCGGCAATAAGCCTCCCTTTCACGGTGGCCTCCCGCACCACGGCATCCACCCCGTCCGACGCGGCAAGATTCTTCGACCCCGGCATCCCGCCCGGCAACACCACCGCATCGTAAGACAGCCCGGCAGCCTCCGGCAGAGTCTTATCCGCGACAACCGGAATCCCCCGCGCCCCCGTAACGGTTTTATCATTCCCAACGGCGACCGTCACCGCCTCTATCCCGGCGCGGCGCAAAAAATCCACCGGCGTAACCGCCTCGACTTCTTCAAAGCCATCCGCCAGAAAAACAAGAACTGTCTTAGGCATAACCCCTCCTCACATCACTTTTCCACTATAACAAATCGCGCCAAAAAGGACAAGCCCAGCAATTCCGAATTCAACCATCAGGAGGGTGGCCTTAAGACAGTAGAGAACCGTGAAACCCCGTTTTTGTGAAGTAACGACTTGCTTCGTAGCGCAAAGCCCAGAAAAAATGGTTTTTCTGCTGAGGCTGTTCCAAAGCCCCACGAAGTTTTTTCCTTGCGGTGATTCGGGGGGCGGGGCATCCGTTAGGATGCCTTCGGGGATGGACCTACAACCCTCAACGTCCTGTTTCGGGTTTCCGGCCGGGGCGTGGCACACCTACGGTGTGCTTCAGTAATGCGTCCATCCGTGGACGCTTGGGGTACGCCCACAAAACCATACATGGTTTTGTCCCCGTTGAAGGGGGTAGCGTAGGACGGCTCAAACCATTGCGGGGTATACCCCGCAATGGTTTGAGCTTGGCCGGAGCGAGGGGGAAGGCTTTCCCCTTATGTTCCTACTTCAAAACAATGACGCTGAATCCGGGGTATTTGACGTTTTCAAAATCCGCGTCGTGGGTAATGAGCGCGGCGTTCAGCGTGATGGCGGTTGCGGCGATTATTGAATCGGGCGTTTTGTTTCTTGCGGCCCGCCGGAAAATAATCCCCTGCCGCTTGATTTCCGGGGTAAACGGAATCACCACCAAGTCTGACAGCAGAAGGTTTATTTTGGCTTCTTCTTCCGGGGTTATCCGCCAATACGATAGAAGTTCAAACTCCGTTATCACACTTATGAACAAGTCGGAGTCGGGAAACAGTGTCCGTAAATCAGCGGCACCTTCATATTTTTTGAGGAAGCGTATCAGAACGGCGGTATCAAATACTATCTTCCCAAGGGTCAGGCCATTCACCACGACACTCCATGACAAACATAACCGGATCGTCTTCAACGGCATAGCAGTCCTCGAGACTGCCGCAGTCTTCAGGACTGCCGCGGTTCTGAAGACCGCCGATTTCCTCAAAGCAACCGTACAATCCCTCGAAAGGCTTTCTGCCTTCGCGTTTCCTGCGGGCAGTTTTTTCGGCGGCTTCGGCTTTCAATTTTTCGATTATGCCGGAAGTTCCGGTGTCTTCTGTAAGGGGAAACAGATCTGCCTTGCCCGTTGCCGTCTGTCCAACGGTCGTTTCGGGCAGTTCACGAGGTCGCCGTCTGCCGACGGGGATGTTTGTTGTTTTTCGTACGTTTCGCATTGCCAACATACCAATGAGTATACCTCAACTCATTTTTTTTTGCAAGTACTCGCAGTACATCGAAATTATTCTAACTGGCCCAATCAAAAAATGACGTTGCCCTGCCCGGAGGAAGAAAGGGGCTGTTGTATAACATGCCATTCCGTTATACTCGTGTGTATGATTGTTGGTATAGACATTGGCAGTACGATAACAAAAGCGGTCTCTATCGAAAAAGGCGGTGTCATCAGGAAGGTCAAGACGAAGGCGATGGATGCGGTTACCTCGGCGACCGGCGCGTTCGGCAAGATGCTCGTGGAAAACAGTATCAAGCTGACCGACATCGAGAAGATCAGGATAACGGGGGCCGGCTCGTCCAAAATAAAGGACGACATTTTCGGCATCCCCACCGAAAAAATCGATGAGGTGAGGGCGATTGGTGTCGGCGGGCTCTTTTTGGCGCACAAAGAAGCGGGGTTGCCCACCGAAAAGCCCATCGTCATCACCAACATTGGCACGGGCACGATCCTCATCGAGGCAAGCAAAGACAGAATCGCGCATCTGGGCGGCTCCGGCGTGGGCGGCGGGACGATTCTCGGCCTCTCCAAGCGGCTCATCTCGCTGTCCGCCTTCAACGACATCATGGAGGCGGCCAAAGACGGCAACCGGAAACCCGTCGATCTCCTGCTCGAAGACATCATGGAAAGCGACATCAGTTTTTTGCGCCGCGAATCCACAGCGGCCAACTTTGGCAAGATGCTCGACACGGCGAAAAACGAGGACATCGCGCTGGCCATTCTCGCCCTCGTCTTCGAGGTGATCGGAATGTTGTCCGTTTTCGCCGCGCGGGGCAAGCACATTGACGACGTGCTCATCACCGGAAGCGGCAGCGACAACCCCATCGGCAAGAAGAGCCTCGACGAAATCGGCACTATGTACCACATCCGCTTCATTTACCCGCCCGACGCGCAGTACACGACTGCTATCGGGGCGGGTCTTGCATAACGAGGGGGGCGCGCTACGCGAATGGAAAATGGATAATTGAAAAGGGAGAATGAGCGGGGCTTGGAGGCTTCTCTCATTTCCCCTTTTCGATTCCCCCGCAGAGGGCATTCCTCCCTACTTGACTTTTTTTTTCATTGTGTTAGACTAGGACCATCAGTTTGCGGCCATGGTGGAATTGGTAGACACGCCAGCTTGAGGTGCTGGTGCCGAGAGGTATGGAAGTTCAAGTCTTCTTGGCCGCAGGGTCTAAAAAAGCAGGGCGGGACGTGGAAAATCGCGGTTCCCGCCCTTGTTTTATGCGGATACCGCGCCATTCGCCCATTCCGTTATGCGTATTCCGGCCTTGAGCGCGTTGTGTCTGATCTGCGCGTCGTTTGGGTACCGGGGCGGCCGTTTTCCACGCAAACCGTCCGGCGAACGTCCCTGCGGGCAATCCCTTGAGGTTCGTGGTAAAAATTCCTAAGAGCCTGTTCAAAAACCCTGCAAGACGCAAGCCTCCGCTGTGATCCGGTCGCGGGCTTTGCCCGCTTCTGGAGTTTCGGGCGGGGCTTTGCCCCGCTTGTTCCGAAACTCCATGACTGAAAGTCGGGGGGCGTTACGGGGGTCTCCCTACAGCCCTCAGCGTCCTGCTTCGGACTTCCGTGCCGGGGTGCGCTCTATTTTGCGTCCATCCGTGGACGCTTAGGACGCACCCACAAAACCATATATGGTTTTGTCCCCGTTGAAGGGGGTAGCGGAGGACGGCTCAAACCATTGCGGGGTATACCCCCGCAATGGTTTGAGCTGGCCGTAGCGAGGGGGAAGGCGCGGCAACTTGTTGCCGTTCCCCCTTTTGCTGAGATTTTGAACAGGCTATAAGACGGCTTGCTGCAACTCGCGGTAATGGGAAAAAACGATGTCGGGGTGGACGCCTGAGAATCGGCGGGTTTTGCGCAGGGGATGGACACGGAGCGCGGTTTTCATGCCGGCGGCGGCGGCGCCTTCCACGTCGAAACGGTAGGAGTTGCCCACATACAGGATGTTTTCAGGCGGGGTTGCGAGTTTTTCGGCGAGGGCCAGAAACCCGGACGCAGCGGGCTTCACGGCCCCGGTTTCCTCCGAGGAGATCTCCGCGTCCCAGTAGCCGTCCAGCCTCATATTGACCAGTTTTTCCCGGATGGGGAAGTCGGAGAGCACGCCGAGTTTATACCCCGCATCTTTGAAGGCATGAAGCGTTTCGGCAACGCAGGGGTAGGGCTTTACCCGCTTGAAGATCTCCGTCCATTTTTGGTAGATGTTTTCTTCTATTATATACTCCGCGCGTGAAGCGTCGATGTTTAACAATCCGGCAAAGACGGCGGCCTGCTTCCTGTAGAACGCGCCCTCCGAGACCGGTTCGTCGTGCATGACGGCCCGCGTCTTGCGAAACGCCAGCATCAGCGGAATGTGCGCCACCGTAAACGGAATGAGCCTCCCGTAGAGCGCGAGCGGCGGATAGAGCGTCCCGTCGATGTCAAAGCCGATGGCGGTTATCATGTTCACGTTTTCCGTATGTAAAGCGGCACCGTTGTGAGTTCCTTGTCGTCAACATAGAGCACAAAATTGACGACGCCTTCCCGCTGAAAACGGAGATTGGAAATCGTGAATACCAGATGGGAAACCGCCGTCGCGTTGCCAACCCCCCGGACATCGAGTGTTCCGCTGATCGCGTCCATGTTCAGTTCTCCTTCGAGGTCAACCGTCTCGATCCTGAACGTATGCTGGGTAAACTCCCATATATCGAAACGCAACCGGATGACCACCGACAACTGGGGGTGGACGCAGGGAAAGTTCCGCGCAAGGATCGTGTCGAAGGTCCCCACGATGGTAAGTTTTCCGCCGGTCTCTTGGGCGAAATCGCAAAAAGAAAAGAGTTCCGCTTTCACACGAAACAGTATAGCGCAAAAACGGATGTTGTGGAATAGATCGCCACAAGAACGTACCATTCTATTGAACGGAAACAGGGGACGTTTCTATTGAACGGTAACAATTTTTTAAAATAAGTACTTGACAGACTTTACGGACTGTGCTATACTTGGATCATAAACTAAATCCACAAGGAGTAATTTATGGCAAAAGTGGAACTCAAACATATTAGCAAGGTCTATGAAGGCCAAGTCCGCGCTATGGACGATGCTAATATCGTAATCGAAGACAAGGAATTTGTTGTCTTCGTCGGCCCGTCGGGCTGCGGAAAATCGACGACGCTCAGGATGATCGCCGGTTTGGAAGACATTTCTGAGGGCGAGCTGTACATCGACGGTGAGTTGATGAACGACGTGCCGCCCAAAGACCGGAACATCGCGATGGTGTTCCAGAACTATGCGCTCTACCCGCACATGACGGTGTACGAGAACATGGCGTTCGGCCTTCGCATCAAAAAGGTGCCCAAAGAGGAAATCGACCGCCGGGTGAAGGATGCCGCCCGCATCTTGGACATCACGAAGTTTTTGGACCGGAAGCCCAAGGCGCTTTCAGGAGGGCAACGCCAGCGTGTCGCCGTCGGACGCGCCATCGTGCGTAACCCGAAGGTGTTTTTGTTTGACGAGCCGCTGTCTAACCTTGACGCGAAACTCCGCGTAACGATGCGCGCCGAACTTTCCAAACTCCACCACGACCTTCAGGCGACGATCATCTACGTTACCCACGACCAGGTTGAGGCCATGACGATGGCGAGCAAAATCGTCGTGATGAATGTGGCGAAGGTTCAGCAGATTGGCGCCCCGCTTGAACTCTACAACCACCCGAACAACAAGTTTGTCGCGGGCTTTATCGGTTCTCCGCCGATGAACTTCCTCACCGTGAAGGTGAAGAAAGAGGGGGCTGACATTGTACTTGACGAAGGCAGCTTCTCGTTCAAGGCGCATCCCGACCATGTCGAGGCGCTTGCCAAGTATGACGGCAAGGAAGTGTTTTTTGGCATCCGCCCGGAAGACCTCCTCTACAAGGCCGACGCGGAACCAAACACGATTCCGGTGAGCATCATCGTCATCGAGCCGCTGGGCGCGGATATCCACCTTTCTGTGGAGACTGCCAACCACCAGCCTCTCGTCATCCGCACCGAGCCGGATCACGCCTTCAGCATCGGTCAGAAAGTGTACTTCTTTCCCACTTTGGAGAAGGCGCGTTACTTCGACAAAGAAACCGAAAACGCGATTATAAAGTAACCTGACGCGGTAATGTATCTGCCGTGCACGGTGTGCCGTATGGTACGCCGTGTACGGCGTGTTGCAGAGCGTAGCGTGCGCCGTTTCGCATAACGCGGGAATTTCGTTGTTACGGGCTGTTTACGCTTGAGGGCTAAAGGCTTTCGGCATCCGCAACGCCCTGTCGCGGGTAGAACTCATACCAACCTAACCTTGACCCATAAAATGAAAGAATTGAACCACAAAACCACACGAACCCACACGGACGGAATAGAGCGGCCTTTATTTTTGGAACAGGCTCAAAGGAATTCGTGATGTTGCGCCCAAACGCTCACCGCAGATCTTCTCCAAATACGCTTTCTCTCCCCCGAAGGGGGGAAGCCGAGCACTGTCAGCAACTTAAGAATTTTGGTCCGCGAATGGCGCGAATAAATACGAATAATACATACCCATCAGCGCGTATTCGCATACATTCGCGGACATTCGCGGACAAAAAACTAAAAATCTGTGTGATCCGTTGACCACTCTTATATTCCATTGGCTTAAGTTGTTGACAGGGGGATGCCGAGGCCCTGTCATGCCGCATTGCGCCCAAACGCTCGCCGCAGATCTTCTCCAAAATACGCTTTCTCTCCCCCGAAGGGGGGAAGCCGAGCACTGTCAGCAACTTAAGAATTTTGGTCCGCGAATGGCGCGAATAAATACGAATAATACATACCCATCAGCGCGTATTCGCGGACATTCGCGGACAAAAAACTAAAAATCTGTGTGATCCGTTGACCACTCTTATATTCCATTGGCTTAAGTTGTTGACAGGGGGATGCCGAGGCCCTGTCATGCCGCGCCGCGCCTAAACGCTCACCGCAGGTGTAAAATTTGCCAAAAAATAGATAGTGCTTTGAGGGGCGTTTCTCTTGACACACACTATCGGTTGTAGTATCCTAGAAAAAATCGCCAAAAACGCTACGATATATAGGCAGGGGGGTTGACATGCGGTGCCCACGTTGTGGTAGTATGGAGGACAAGGTTACCGATTCTCGGACGCTGGCTGCGGGAGACGCGACGAGGCGCCGCCGGGAGTGTTTGTCGTGCGGGTATCGTTATACCAGTTACGAGCGCATCGAGGAGAAACCCTTGATGGTGATCAAGGCCGACGGACGGCGGCAGCCTTTCGACCGGGCGAAGATTGAGCGGGGTGTTGAGCGCTCGCTTGAAAAACGTCCGGTCGCGGTGATGGCGGTCGAGCGGCTGGTTAATGAGGTTGAGGATGCCGCCGTGATGGCTGCCGGGGAATCGCGGGAGATCAGGGCGCAGGTCATTGGTGAGGCGGTGCTGGACAAGTTGTTCGAGCTTGACCGGGTCGCCTATATCCGGTTTGCCTCCGTTTATCGGCATTTTGAGAATTTGGACGAGTTTGTCGAGGAGATTAAGAAGTTGTCTAAGAAGAGAGGAAAGAAGTGATTAAGAGTATCGTAAAGCGTAACGGCGAAGTTACCCGTTACGACCGGGCCAAGATTAAGGCGGCGGTTGTCAAGGCGTTTGAGGCGGTGAACAAGACTGCGGAGCATGGGTTCCTTGAAAAACGCGCCGAGGCGGTTACCGTTCTGGTTGAACAGAAAATAGCGGAGATGATGGCGGGCCGTCATCCGAATTCGATCCCGGCGATTGAAGAGATTCAGGACATCGTCGAGAACGCGCTCATCGAGAGCAAGGAGGCCGCTGTCGCGAAAGCGTACATATTGTACCGCGCCCGGCACGAGGCGATGCGCGACGCGAAGAAGTTACTGCTCGATATTGACGCGACGATGGACGGTTACCTCAAGCAGAGCGACTGGCGGGTCAACGAGAACGCCAACGTCAACTATTCTCTGGGCGGCCTCATTCTGCACAATTCGGGGACGATCACGGCGAACTACTGGCTGAAGAACATCTACACGCCTGAGATCGCCGAGGCGCACCGGAACGCGGATTTCCACCTCCACGATTTGTCGATGTTTTCAGGCTACTGCGCGGGCTGGAGTTTCCGCCAGTTGATAGAGGAGGGCTTAGGCGGCGTTCCCGACAAGATCACGTCCAAGCCGGCCAAGCATCTTTCCACGCTGATGCAACAGGCGGTGAATTTTCTCGGCTGTCTGCAAAACGAGTGGGCGGGGGCGCAGGCGTTTTCGTCTTTCGACACCTACATCGCGCCGTTTGTGAAGGCGGACAAGATGACGGACAAGGAGGTCAAGCAGTGCCTCCAGAGTTTTGTGTTCGGGGTCAACACGCCGAGCCGTTGGGGAAGTCAGGCGCCGTTTACCAACGTAACGCTGGACTGGACGGTGCCGGAGGATCTGAAAGACCGGAAGGCCCTCGTCGGCGGCAAAGAAGCGGACTTTACCTACGGCGACTGCAAGGCGGAGATGGACCGGGTAAACCGGCTCTTTATCGAACTTTTGCTTGAGGGCGACGCGAACGGCCGGGGCTTTCAGTATCCGATCCCCACGTACAACATCACGAAGGATTTCGACTGGGAACACGAGAACGTCAAACTGCTCTTTGAGATGACCGCGCGGTACGGCACGCCCTACTTTCAGAACTTTGTCAATTCCGACCTGAACCCCAGCGATGTCCGCTCGATGTGCTGCCGCCTCCAGCTTGACAAGCGCGAGCTTCGTAAGCGCGGCGGCGGGCTTTTCGGCTCGGACGAGTTTACCGGGTCAATCGGCGTCGTTACGATCAATCTGCCGCGTATCGGCTATCTTTCACGGGACGAGAACGAGTTCTTTGAGCGGCTCTTCGACATGATGAAAATCGCCCGCGACAGCCTTGTTATCAAGCGCAAGGTCGTGGACAACTTGTTACAATCCGGGCTTTTTCCCTACACGCGCCGTTACCTCAAGACGCTGAACAACCACTTCAACACCATCGGGTTGGTCGGCATGAACGAGTGCTTGCAAAACTTTCTCGGTACGCATATCACGACGGCGACAAAAGAAGGACAGGCGTTTGCGCTGCGGGTGTTGCGCTTCATGCGGGAGAAACTTGCCGACTTCCAAGAGGAAACCGGCGAACTCTTTAACCTTGAGGCGACCCCGGCGGAGTCAACATCATACCGTCTGGCGAAACACGACAAGGAGCGATATC
Organism: Spirochaetaceae bacterium; assembly: GCA_031269165.1. Classification (GTDB taxonomy): domain Bacteria; phylum Spirochaetota; class Spirochaetia; order Treponematales; family Breznakiellaceae; genus JAIRNN01. The sequence goes on along the minus strand of JAISZQ010000161.1, from coordinate 6,960 downwards.
CGGCGATCATCACGTCCGGCACCGACGAGCCCTACTACACGAACTCGTCCCAGTTGCCGGTCAACCAGACGGAAGATGTCTTTGACGCGCTTGATTCGCAGGAGGATCTCCAGCGGGCTTACACCGGCGGGACGGTCTTCCATATGTTCTTGGGCGAGGCCATTGAGGACTGGCGCGCGTGCCGCGATCTCGTGAAAAGTATCGCGTCGAATTACCGCATCCCCTACTTCACGATTTCGCCGACTTTCTCGGTTTGCCCGGTACACGGGTATCTGGCCGGGGAACAGTTTCATTGTCCCAAATGCAAGGCGGTCGAAGAGGATATGCTTCGTGAAAAGATCGAGGCGCTGGAAAAGGAAAAAGAGGAGATGGTACGGCAGAGCGCGTAACAACGTGAGCCGACGGGTTGCCACGGGCGGTTTCCGTTCGGTTCGAGACGGGCGAGTCTGTTCCAAAACATGAGCGAGTTTTGACAGGTTGCGCTAAAGCATGGCTTTAGCCCGGCTTTAGTCTTAGAGCCTGTTCAAAAACCCCGCAGGATGTAAGCCTCCGCTGTGATTCGGGGGCGTTACGGGGGTCTCCCTACAGTCCTTCGCGTCCTGCTTCGGACTTCCGGGCCGGGGCGTACTCAGTCCTGCGTCCATCCGTGGACGCTTGGGATACGCCCACCAAGCCAAGCAACGCTTGGCCACCATGCACCGCATGGTTTTGTCCCCGTAGAGGGGGATAACGGAGGGCGAAGACCGGAGCGAAGGGGGAGACGCGGCAAATTGCCGATCCCCCTTTTGCTGAGATTTTGAACAGGCTCTTACGAAACGGCGCTTTTTTAAGGTTGCGGTTCCAAAACGTGAGGTTTTGGAACAGTCGCCGGTATTTGTTTGGTTAACTGAGATTGTTGCAGAACGGTTGTTTTGAAACAGTCTCTAGAATATTTTTGTGTCATAGGAGTATATATGAAGACACTTGAGGCTATTGAAAAGGATTTGAGGGAGACGCGCGAAGCTCTTGCCAACACGGAAGGGCGGAGCGCAGAGGTCTACAGCCGTATCGTGGGGTATTACCGTTCGGTGCGGAATTGGAACAACGGGAAGAGAGAAGAGTTCGGCAACCGAAAGATGTTTGCGCCGCCAACTTCCCCGGAAAACGATGCGGCTAAATCTTTCACGGAATATTCCGTGGAAGATTCAGTCGCCGTTGAAAACGGCTTCTGCGAAAGTTGCCGGTTGCCGCCTTTAGCGGATACGGGAGATGCCCGCTTGACGCGGATTCCGGCAACCGAAACCCGGACGGCATTTACGGAAACGGCTGGACGCGGTGCCGCCGGGGGTTCCGGTGTTTCCCTGGAGGGAAACACCGTGCCCGCAGGGCTCTTTCACGAGGTGGATGCCGATGTTTTGCGTGATACGGGAAGTCCTTCCCGTATTCTTCTCTTTGTGCGTCAGGGTTGCCCGTCATGCCCCGGCGCGAAGGCGGAGGCCGGTAAACTCGTCGCGGATTTCGGCGTACATGTCGAAATGGTCAATGCGGACACGGAAGCGGGCCTCGCCGAAGCACGGAAACTCGGCGTTACCGCTACTCCAACGGCGATCCTTCTTCGCGGCAACGCGGAATTGTCTCGCGCCGAAGACCGCGCTGGAATTGCCCGCATGGACCGCTTCTTTCAGCCACAGAGCCCCGAAGGGGTTTCCCTCGTACGCGGCGCGGCATAAGCCCCGAAGGGGCCTTCCTTGTGCGTAACGTGGCGTGGGAGAACGTCCATTTCCCGGCAGGGAACCGATGGTTTTCCCATGCGCCGCATACAAGGGAGGTCCCTGAGGGGTGGCAACGTCATCTACTTGAATTTTTCGTAACTATTCAGCCGTCACCGTGATTGAGAGCGTCACGGGAGGTCGCCTGACCGTCGCTTGGTGGTTATTGCTATCTAAACGGTATCCATCCCAAGAGGCGTGCCGTGTGGTGTGGTTGTCCCCGTTGGTTGTCGCTTCCTAAACAGTACCCGCCCCCGTCCGTCATTGTGAGCGAGCGGCACATTGCCGAGCGAAGCAATCCAATGGGAAGGCCGCATCGTCTGGATTGCTTCACCAACGGCAACTGTGTTGCCGCGGGTTCGCAATGACGTGGGGCCGCTTGCTAAACAGTTTCCGCCCCAAGAGGCGTGCTCTGTGGTGTGGTTATTCCCGTTGGTTGTTGCTCGCTAAACAGTACCTGTCCCAAGGAGGCGTGCTCCGTGGTGGTGTTATCCCCGTTGGTTGCCGCTTGCTAAACAGTACCCGCCCCAAGAGGCGTGCTGTTTGGCATTGCTCCTCCCCACCGCCAGCCGCCCGCTAAACAGTTCCCGCCCCCGTCCGTCATTGCGAGCGGCACATTGCCGAGCGAAGCAATCCAGAGGAAAGGCCGCCTCGTCTGGATTGCTTCACCCTGCGGGTTCGCAATGACGTGGGGCCGCTCGCTAAACGGTACCAGCCCAGAGGCGTGCTCTGTGGTGTTGCTCTCCCTGCTGATTGCCGCTTGCTCAACAGAACCCGCCCCCGTCCGTCATTGCGAGCGAGCGGCACATTGCCGAGCGAAGCAATCCAATGGGAAGGCCGCCTCGTCTGGATTGCTTCACCCTGCGGGTTCGCAATGACGTGGGGCCGCTTGCTAAACAGTTTCCGCCCCAAGAGGCGTGCTCTGTGGTATTGTTATCCCCGCCGATTGCCGCCCGCTCAACAAATTAAGATTTTTTGTCTGCGGATCGCGCCAGACGGCGGCGGATTTTCGCGGATGATACCCCGCTCGATTCGCGAAAATCCGTGGACCTTTCTTTTCTTTTTGCTTACGTTGTTGACCGGGGGCAGCCCGCCACTGCCATCAACGTAAGAATAGTTGTTCACAGATTGCGCGGATGAGCGCGGATTTTTTGCATCAAAATCCGCGTTATCGATAAAAATCAGCCGCTACTTGGCGCAATCTGCGGGCCATTCCTCGTTGCCGCCGCTGTGATTCGGTCGCGGGCTTTGCCCGCTTCTGGAGTTTCGGGCGGGGCGGACACGCGCGTGGCGCGAATGGAAAATGGATAATTGAAAATGGATAATGTCGTGTTTTGGAGATGGCGCGTTCCCTTCCTATAATTTTCCATTCTCCATTTCCCATTTTCAATTCCCCGAGGGGTGGGGCAGCCCCCGCCTGGCTGGAATGGGCTTGGAAGCGCCTTTTTCGCCCCAATTCACGTTTTCCTCCGTGTTTCCGCCCAAAGACAACAGGCCATCGCCCAACGATGGCGGGCCATCGGCCAACGATGGCCTTGTTTTTACCATAATCACCCCACGCCCTTATTTATCATACGGGTTGTCGAGTTTCTCCTCCGGCGCGGCGGGAGACGTGGTAAAGATCCAGTTCTTTTTCTCGCCGTATTTCTCGGAAAAGTCTTTGGCCGCGTCAAGGACCGTGACGTTTTCCCCCTCTTCCTTCTTCAAATAGTCCCAGCGTTTGACGATAAACACATAGAGATCGCTCTCGGTGCGGCCCGGGAACTGGGAGAGGATTTTTTCTTCGCGGATGATCTCGATGATCGGCATGAAGACATGGTTAAACCACGAGAGGAGCGCGTCGTGGAAGGTCGAGGCTTTCTCGCGTTTCTCGTCGATGAAGTATTTGTGCACGAGGATATGGTTGTAGATCACGTCGTATCTGCCGGGGACGCTGAAATCAAGGCCGTAAAACTCGGTGATCTTCCCGAAATTGGTCTTGAGATAAAAAATGTCTTTCTCGTACTCGGCGACCTTCTTCTTGATGTCGTCTTCCGTCATCGTGGGATCAATCTTGATTTCAGAGGTGAGGCTGATCACCTCCGCGTCAATCATCTCGACGCCCTGGAGCCGCGCCACCGAAACCCGGTGGTTGCCGTCTCGGACAAAATAGACCCCGCCTATCTCGTAGAGCGAGATGGGCGGAAGCGTTACGTGCCCCAATGCCGCCTCGTCGACTTTTTGCCAGCGAGCCCGCAGAAAATCTGACCTGGGCTGGAAAAGCCGGTTAAAATCGCTGTATCGGCCTTCGCTCCCGACGATGAGCTTAATCGGCACCTCCTGCATCCCCCGGTAGACCTCTCCTTTGGGCCGCAAAATCTCCTTGACATCGTTTAACGACATCATTTTATCCCGGTCCGGGTCAATGAGATGCGCGACCCGGGACAAAATCGCATAACCGCGCACACGGCTGAAATCTTCCGCCGCCTGCATTTGTATAACATCGTTCAATTTACAACATCCTCCACGGTTGTACCCTCCTTACCTCAAATCTCCAGAATGTAATGACTATATACGTTGATAATGTCCGTCGCATTATACGTGCTCTTCCGCACCTCGGCAAGATCGTAGAGATGAATATGGCCGTGCAAGAGGTATCGGGGCTTAAAGACGCGCATAAACCACAGAAACGCCTTGAATCCCTTGTGGCAGGGATCCTCCCGATCGTGTATGCCGAGAGGCGGCGCGTGGGTGAGCAGGATATCCAGATACCGGCCATAGAGCAGTTTGTTGAGCAAGAGCCGGGGCACGAGCCTCATGATACGCAGATTCATCTGAAAATTGGTCCACTGGTTGAGCCCCCGGTTATACTGCATCGACCCGCCAAGCCCGGCGATGAGCAACCCGCCCTCCCGCACGACCTTGTCGGAAATATGGGTTGTTCCCAGCCCCGGCAGGGTTCTCTCAAAATCATCCGCCGAGAGTATCGGGGACGACCGCGACCGATACCTCTCGAACGCCTCCAAGTTGTGGTTGCCGAACACGTGCAACAGCGGCCGATCAAGACTTGACACGATGAACTCAAGATAGTCAAGCGGCATATCCCCCGCACTGAGGACAAGGTCCACATCGCGGTACCGATCCTTAATCGAAGCGGAATAGACCAGCGGATCAATAAAATCAGAAACGCAGAGTATCTTCAAAATCCTCTCTTCCAACGCCTTTTTGCGCGACGCTTATCAAGCGCTTCCCGGCGGAACGCGGAACGGCAATCTTAAAGACTCATCATAGCATACCGTCCCGATTGTGTCGAGAGAACCCGAGAACCCTTGTCAAGCCACAATAGAAATGTCCTCTATTTTACCACAATAGAAATGTCCTCATCCTTCATGCGGCATGAGAAGCGGCGTGGCCCATCAAAAAAGATACACGGAACAAAAAAAACCGCAGACGGCACCATACGGGGCACCATCTGCGGTTTCCAGAGATTAATCCTGAGACAAACCTTTACCCGAAGTAACGCTTCAGCAAACCGGCAAACCCGGCGCCGTGGCGAGCCTCGTCTTTGGCCATCTCATGCACCGTGTCATGGATAGCGTCAAGGTTCAGAGCCTTCGCCCGCTTGGCCAGATCGAATTTCCCGGCGCACGCGCCCGTTTCGGCTTCCACACGCATCTCAAGGTTCTTCTTCGTGCTGTCGCTGACGACCTCGCCCAGAAGCTCGGCAAATTTCGCCGCGTGTACCGCCTCTTCAAGCGCGATTTGGTGGTAAGCGTCGGCAATCTCAGGATACCCCTCACGCATCGCCACCCTGCTCATCGCAAGATACATTCCCACTTCCGTACACTCACCCGTAAAGTTCATGTGCAGATCGTTCTTGATGTCTTCCGGCGCGTCCTTGGCCTCACCAACGACATGCACACAGGCAAAACCGCCGGCCGATTGCTCCTTGAACTTAGCCGCCGGCGCATGGCACGTCGGACAGCTCGCGGGCGGCTGATCTCCCGTGTGGACATAGCCGCAAACAAGACAAACCCATTTCTTCATACAAAGCCTCCAAAAAAAATATATTTAGCGGAAATCCGCTCGTCTCCATTACAATATAACACACTTTTCGCATTTTCACCATTTTTTAAGATCAAGGAGGGGGGAAGTCTCCCCCTCGCTCCAGCCACCGCAAAACCGCGCCGCGCAAAGCGCTTAGGCGGTTTTGTGCCGTCTTACGCTACCCCCTCTGCGGGGAGTGCCCCGCAACGCCCCCCTGTCTCGGCAGAAACCATAATCTTCACAACGGGCGGTTTGTCGGCGCTTTCTTTATGGGCGCAATTTTCACAAACCCCGCAAAACATCGTCTTCCGGTAATCAATGGCGAACCCCGCCGCCGACCGGGCAACTCCCTCCGCCAAATGCCGCAACACCGTATCATCCATTCCAGCCAGATCCGCAACCTTTCCACAAACCGTACAAACGGTGTGAGGATGCGGCTCCGTCACCGCGTCAAAACGTTCCTCTCCGTTCACCACTCCGACGGCGGCAACCTGCCCCTCCTTCCGAAAAAGCGTGAGGTTCCGGTAGACCGTTCCCAGCGATAACTTAGGAATCTTGTCCCGCAGTTGGTCATACACCCACCGCGCCCCCGGATGCAGTACCGTTCCCCGCAACACCGCAAGAATTTCATCCCGCTGCCGACTGTGCTTCCTGTTCTCCGCTCCCGTCATATTTTCACCCATTTTTGCCCTCAAGACCGCCGCCAAACTCAGCGGTCAAACCATTAAATCAATAACGATAACTATTATTATAAATCTCAAAACTTTTGTCAAGTACCCCCCGCGAAAAAAGGCTCTTTTTCTCAAAATTTTTTCATTTTTTTTGTTTTTTTCCCCAGGGCAACGCCATGAGCCTTAAAATCAGCATAACTTTGAAACGTAAATGACGTTTTGCTGTCCCATGCAACGTGCCGGTGTTATTTTTATGTCGAAAGCGGTATACCCGTGAGCGTGGGATTACCGTTTACTATTCAGCACAAAGACCAGAACACCAAGGCCCGGACGGGGTATCGTCATTGCGAGCAAGCGGCCCCCCGTCATTGCGAGCGAAGCGAAGCAATCCAGAAGAGAGACATTCTCCCCCCGGAGGGGGGCCTTGAGCCTGTTCGCGGTGCGTGCTCTCTGGATTGCTTCGCCGCTTCGCGGCTCGCAATGACAACTCTCCCCGTCATTGCGAGCGAAGCGAA
>JAISZQ010000395.1 GCA_031269165.1 Spirochaetaceae bacterium | reverse complement strand
TCGGAAACGTATTTGTCGGCCAGTATTTCAGCGGTTTCATTTGCTTCCAACGATCTCATTTTATACCGTTCAATGAGATCTGCCATTTGAGACTTTTTGGGCTCTTCCGCTCTTAATAATTCCTGCAAAACATAATCAGAGGTGTATGGAATATATTTTCCTTGGGCGATTTCATCAAATAATTTTATCGTATCCCGCTTTTTATCAGGGGCATCATCAGCGAAGTTAAAATTGAAAATGGTTGTTTCCAGATAGATTTTTAACGGTTTCATACTTAATTAGAGTTTGTCCATAATGTAGACACATTATGGACAAACTTCCTTAAAATCCGCATTTTTGCAGCCTTTAGGCGAAAAAATGCAATGTCTGTCCGCAAAGGACGCAAACGTAGTTTGCGCACCGACTTTGTGGACAGACACTAATTACTCCAAAACCACCAAGACTTTGAAGATACTCCCTGACATTCAGCAGGGCCGCCCCGGAACCCCCGCTCTGTTCAAACCCCAAAGCCGCCGTCATCACGGCACCCAGCACGCATACGAAACCCTTTTTCATCCCCCTGCTCCTTACTCAAAACAATGTCTTTTTCATCATCATACACCTTACGACAAAAATAAAACATACCGGCAATCCCGCCGGTGCCGGGCCTATCCCCAATGCTCACCCCGGCCAGCAGACGGCACCCAGTCGGCCGGCAGATGTTCGTCTGCCGGCCAGAGGGCGGGGCTTGCTCGCAATGATGGGGAGAGTTGTCATTGCGAGCCGCGAAGCGGCGAAGCAATCCAGATGGGGAGGGCATTCACACTGGATTGTTTCGCTTCGCTCGCAATGACGGGGGCGGGGGTGTCTTTGCGAGACGGCGGCAACATAGTTGCCGTTGGCGAAGCAATCCAGACGGGGGGCTATCTGCTGGATTGCTTCGCTACGCTCGCAATGACATCATGTTCCATTATCCATTTGAGGCTGTTTCAAAACCGCGCATGGTTTTGTTCTCGCCGTGATCCGGGGGCGTTACGGGGGTGGACCTACAACCCTCAACGTCCTGTTTCGGGTTTCCGGCCGGGGCGTGGCACACCTACGGTGTGCTTCAGTCCTGCGTCCGTCCGGGGGCGTTGCGGGGGGCTGACCCCCGCTGAGGGGGATAGCGGAGGGCGCAAGACCGGAGCGAAGGGGGAGACTTCCCCCTTTTTGCGGGGTTAGGGAACAGCAATCTAAAAGGGGACGATTTCGACCATGTAACGAATATCGGGGCCGTTGCCATTCTGGACGCGCATCTCGATGACAAAGACCATTGACAAGCGGTTGGGCGCGACGAGCACTTTTTTGATCGAGTATGACAGAACGCCGTTTCTTTTGACGTTTGGCGAACCGACGGTAAATGTTCGGGAGACGCCTTTTTTGTCGATTCCGTGTAACTCAATGAAGAATGATGAGCGTAAGGTTTCGCCATAACCCTCGGTGTAAGGAACGATCTTTGCGGTATAGGTTACGCCCCCTTCAAAGTCCCGAAAGTCTATGCTGTCGCCGCCGGGAGTATGCCCGTCCAACAGCGATATATAGAGCGGAATCCCCTGGTACAAGAAGGGGATCGCGTATCGTTCAATCTCCTGAGCGTTTCGCGCGATGAGGCGAAAGAGCGCGCCCGAACCGTCCTGTCCGGCGGCTATGCGGTCGGTATGGGTGTAGTTGAATCGGCCGTTGGGGATAAACTCGTTTGAACGAACGTCTATGATACGCATTTCTGCCCACGGTTTGAGACTGCTCTCGCTCACCCCATACTGCGCGAACATGAAAATCCTTCCGTCTTCGGAAAATCCCAGATCGACAAATGAGGCAACATCGCCCGCAAAAGCCCCTGCGGCGCAAACAAGAGAAAACACAATCAGACTAAAAAAGTACTTTCCTTTGGACATGAAAAATAGCCGTCTCCTTAAGCCTGTTTCAAAACCGTGCCGACTCTGAAATTGACATCTCATTCCTTCTTCTATTTTCGGACAATTCCTGCGTAAACTTGAGCCTGTTTCAAAGAATCGGCGGGAATTCCGTGAGAAGCCTCCTCTGAATCTGGGTTTGACAAATGCGGCAACTTCCTTTATACTGGTAACGTTGTGTCGCTTTTTACCGGATTGATCATCGCGTATATTGCCGTGTTTTCGCTTTTGCACGGCTCGCTGTTTGCCGGAGTGCTCTGGGAACGCGCGCGGGAAAAGCGGCGTCTGCGGCATAACGGCGGCGCCCCGGTTTCGCGTGTTTCCGTGGTGATACCGGTGCGGAACGAGGAAGCGTTGTTGCCCGCCCTGCTTGCCGGACTCGAAGCGCAGACATGGCCGGACATCGAGTTCTTTTTTATTGACGACGGTTCGACCGATGCTTCTCCCGCCCTGCTCGAAGATTTTAAGCGGCGGTGCGGTTTCCCGGTGACTATTATTACAAGGGAAGAAAACGTCCTGGAAGACGGGCAGCGGGACGGCGGTTTTGTCAACCGGAAACAACGCGCCTTGTCCTATGGGATTGCCCAAGCGCAAGGGTCGGTACTCCTCTTTACCGATGCCGACTGCGAGGTCGGTCCCGACTGGGTTCGCGTGATGGCGCAAAATGTCCATGCGGAGAATATTGGCGTTGTCCTCGGCCCGGTTTACAAGGCGGCCGACGCTCACGGCGTGCTCTACGACTATCAGCGGTTTGACCACGTAGTGCGCGGGATGTATATCGCCGCGGCGGCGGGGCTTGGGGCAGCGGGCGGCGGCTTTGGAAACAACATTGCCGTGCGGAAAGAGGCCCTCGATGCGGCGGGCGGTTACGAGAGCGTTCCTCCCTCGGTTACCGAGGATGCCGCGATGATTTCCCTCATCCGCAAGAATACCGGCTATACCGTTCACGCCGTCTATGATCCGGCGACCCACGTTTTCACCCGGTGCGAACCGACGTGGAGACGGCTCGTCAACCAGACCCTGCGCTGGCATCACGGCGGCCTCTTTTCCCCTGACGCGGTTACCGCGCTGTCTTTCGGCGTTCTCGCGCTGCTCTATTTCCTCTGCGCGTTATGCTTTCCCCTTGCCGTTATTCATCCGCCTTTTTTGATCGTCCCTGCGGCGGTCTTTCTCGTCATCGTCTTGGGCAACCTGCCGGTCAAAATCTATGCGGGTAAGAGTTTCCCGCTGAAACTTCCCGCGTATCTGTTCCATTCGTTTTTCATGGAGTACTTCTTCACATGGCTCACCGTCCTGAGCGTCATCGGCAAAAAACCGGATTGGAAACGGTGATAAGGCTCTAAGAGCCTGTTCAAAATCTCAGCAAAAAAGGGGGAAAGTCGCGGCAAATTGCCGACCCCTCGCTACGACCTGCTCAAACCATTGTCATTGCGAGGAGCGAAGCGACGAAGCAATCCCGTCGAGGAAGGCCCACATTGGATTGCTTCGCTCCGCTCGCAATGACGTGAGAACCATTGTCATTGCGAGGAGCGAAGCGACGAAGCAATCCCGTCGAGGAAGGCCCACACTGGATTGCTTCGCTCTGCTCGCAATGACGTGAGAACCAGTGTCATTGCGAGGAGCGAAGCGACGAAGCAATCCAGCCGAGGAAGGCCCACACTGGATTGCTTCGCTCCGCTCGCAATGACGCGAGAACCATTGTCATTGCGAGGAGCGAAGCGACGAAGCAATCCAACGGAGACTAGTTCGTGTCTGTCCACAAAGTCGGCGCACAACCTACGTTTGCGTCCTTTGCGGCCAGACATTGCGTTCACAAATGCGTTTTTGAAGGAAGTTGCGGGCCTGAGTCCATAATGGGTCTCCATTATGGACAGACACGAAGCGGTCTGTCGGCCATTATCCCCTAACCACGGATCCAGATCTCCACCGGGCAATGGTCCGACCCCATCACCTCGTCGCGGATAAAAGAATCCTGCACGGATGCGATAAAACCTTCATCGACGCAGTGGTAGTCGAGACGCCAGCCCACATTCCGGTCGCGCGCGCCGCCCCGGTAGGTCCACCACGTGTAGGCTTCTTTTTTGTCGGGGTAGAAGTGACGGAAGGTGTCGACGAAGCCTGCGGCGAGGAACTTGCCGAGAAAGGCGCGTTCTTCGGGGTAGTAACCGGCGTTGTCCTCGTTGGCCTCCGGGTGGGCCAAGTCGATCGGTTTGTGCGCGATGTTGTAGTCGCCGCATAGCACGAAATGCCGCCCCATCTCTACCAGTGCCGCGCATTTGTCGAGTATCGCGTCGCAGAAGGCCAGCTTGTAGGAAAGCCGCCGACGCTCGTCCTGCGAGTTGGGAAAGTAGGCGGTGATGAGCGTGAAGTCGTCATAGTCGGCGATGAGTACGCGGCCCTCGTCGTCAAACTCAGGTGTCCCCAGTTGGCTCACCGAGCGCGGCTCCGTCTTCGAGAAAAGCGCGACGCCCGAATAGCCCTTCTTTTTCGCGCTTGCCCAGTAGGAGTGGTAGGGCTTGCCCTCATCGTCAAGCGGAGATTTCAGCGCGTCCGACAGTTGTCCCGGCTCCGCCTTCGTTTCCTGGAGGCAGAGCATATCCGGGGAGTCCGCCGCGAGCCAGTCGAGAAAACCTTTTTTCTCGATGGCGCGGATGCCGTTGACGTTAAAAGAAAGAATGCGTGTCATGGTTTTACCTCTTTTCCATCTCGTTAAACCGTAGCACAGAGAGCCGTCTATTACAAGCCGTCAACACAGTTGCCGACGAATTTCGGTCCGGAATCCAGGCGGATTCCGGTTCGGGATGGCATCTACCGGATTGCTTCGTCGTCGGCAACTATGTTGCCGCCTCCTCGCAATGACGGTGACCCCGCTTA
>JAISZQ010000388.1 GCA_031269165.1 Spirochaetaceae bacterium | reverse complement strand
ACTGGATTGCTTCGCTCGGCAATGTGCCGCTCATTCGCAATGACGGACTGGGGCGGGTACTGTTTAGAAATCGGTTGCCGACCGGGTAGCAACACCAAACAGCACGCCTCTTGGCGGGTTCTGTTTAGATAGCGGTTGCCGACCGGGGTAGCAACACCAAACAGCACGCCTCTTGGCGGGTTCTGTTTAGAAAGCGGTTGCCGACCGGGGTAGCAACACCAAGCGGCACGCCTCTTGGCGGATACTGTTTAGAAAGCGGTTGCCGACCGGGGTAGCAACACCAAGCGGCACGCCTCTTGGGACGGGTACTGTTTAGCAAGCGGCAGTCGGCGGAGATAGCCACACCAAGTAGCACGCCTCTTGGCGGGTTCTGTTTAGATAGCGGTCCAACGTCATTGCGAACCCGCAGGGTGAAGCAATCCAGACGAGGCGGCCTCTCCACTGGATTGCTTCTCTTCGCTCGCAATGACGGACTGGGGCGGGTACTGTTTAGAAATCGGTTGCCAACCGGGGTAGCAACACCAAGTAGCACGCCTCTTGGCGGGTACTGTTTAGAAAGCGGTTGCCGACCGGGGTAGCAACACCAAGCAGCACGCCTCTGGGCGGGTGCCGTTTAGCGAGCGGCAGTCGACGGGGAGAGCAATACCGCAGAGCACGCCCTTTGGAACGGGTACTGTTTAGGAAGCAGCTACCAGCAGAGATAACAACACCAAGTAGCGCGCCTTAAAGCGGGTACTGTTGAGCAAGCGGCTACCGGCGGAGATAGCAATACCGAATAGCACGCCTTTTTGGGACGGGTAGTGTTTAGGAAGCGGTTGCCAGCGGGGATAACAATATCGCAGAATACGCCTCTTTGGGCAGGGACTGTTTAGGAAGCAGCAACCAACGGGGATAACAACACCGCAGATCACGCCTCTGGGCAGGTACCGTTTAGTGAGCGGTCCCGCGTCATTGCGAAGTGAGCAGGGTGAAGCAATCCAGACGAGGCGTTCCCACACTGGATTACTTCGCTCGGCAATGTGCCGCTCGCTCGCAATAACGGACGGGGACGGGTTCTGTTTAGAAATCGGTTACCGACCGGGGTAGCAACACCAAGCAGCACGCCTCTGGGCGGGTGCCGTTTAGCGAGCGGCCCCACGTCATTGCGAACCCGTAGGGTGAAGCAATCCAGACGAGGCGGCCTCCCCACTGGATTGCTTCGCTCGGCAATGTACCGCTCGCTCGCAATGACGGACAAGGACGGGTACTGTTGAGCGGGCGGCAGTCGGCAGGAAAAGCAACGCCAACGAGCACGCCTCTTGGCGGGTAGTGTTTAGATAGCGGCTCCACGTCATTGCGAACCCGTAGGGTGAAGCAATCCAGACGAGGCGGCCTTCCCACTGGATTGCTTCGCTCGGCAATGTGCCGCTCGCTCGCAATGACGGACGGGGGCGGGTACCGTTTAGGAAGCGGTTGTCGATGGGAACAACGCTCCCGACAGACGGCGGACAGACGGCCCTTCGTGATGCTCCCGATTACGGTGACGGCTGAGTCACGTTGACCGTAGATTGCCCGGATGCGGGAAAGCAGAAGAGGGCTGTCTCTGCCGGGGGCTTTACGCGGCTTCCACGGTCCACGGGCCCCGATCCCGCACTTCGCCAATGACGGCCGCAAACGGGTCGTCACGGCGGATGGCATCACAGAGGGCTTGGGCCGCGTCTTTGCGGACGGCGACAAGGAGGCCGCCTGAAGTCTGCGGGTCGAAGAGCAGTTCCCGCATCTCGTGGGACACCCCGTTGAGCGCGATTTTTCCTTCCATATAGTCACGGTTCCGCCCGCCGCCGCCGGTGCTAAACGCTTCTGTCGCATACGAGGCCGCCCCGGCGATGAGCGGCAACGACGCGGTATCCAGCGCGATGGTGTGACGCGCTCCCGCCATCTCCGCCGCATGGACGGCAAGCCCGAAACCGGTTACGTCGGTGGAAGCATGGACGGCGTTGCCCAATGCGGCAATCTTTTCGGCGGCATAACGGTTGAGCCGCTCCATTGAGGCGGCCGCCGCCTTCGTGTGCTCAGGGTCCGCTTTCTCCTCCCGCGTCGCCGACATGATAAGCCCCACGCCCAGCGGTTTGGTGAGGATCACCGCGTCGCCGGTTTCAGCGGTATTGTTCCGCAACACATTTCCGGCGATGCCCGTCACCGCGAGGCCGTATTTGGGTTCGTGGTCGTAGATCGAATGCCCCCCGGCGAGAACGGCATCCGCTTCGAGCAGTTTTTCCGCGCCGCCCCGGAGAATCTCGGCGAGAAACGCCTTGTCCAATTTCTGGGGAAATGATACAAGGTTAAGCGCGAACAGCGGCTTCCCGCCCATCGCGTAAATATCGGAAAGCGCGTTTGCCGCGGCAATTTTCCCGAACAGGTAGGCGTCGTCAATCATCGGTGAAAAAAAGTCCGCCGTTGACAGCAAAAATTTCCCGTCATCCAGCGCCCAGACCGCCGCATCCTCCCTGCCCTCAAACCCCACGACAAGCCGGGGGTCATGCTTAACCGGCAACGCGCCGATTAACGCGGACAACTCCCCGGCCCCGATTTTCGCGCCGCATCCTCCCGACGTACAGGTTGACAAAAGTGACATATCATTATTATAACACTTTTTGAGAAATTTTGCAAAAGGTGTTTCCGGCAATTGTCAAGCCACAATAGAAATGACCCATGGGCAACGTCATTTCCTTTTTTAACCGACAAAGGTTGTGAAATCAGCATAATTTTGAAGAGTGAGCCTGTTCCAAAACACGAAAAGAGTTTTGACAGGCTGTCGCCTTCGGCTATTGTAGTTTCGCAAGGCTAAAGCCTCGTGTCCCGACACGATTGTCCCCGCAGATAAATAGCGTATTCTATGAGGCAGAGAAGCCCGGGGCTATACGCGCCGCAACGCACCAAGCCTTTCAAAACCACACTGTTTTTCGCCTTTTTCGCGCTTTTTTCCCGTTTGACTAAAGCAGGACGGTTCCCAACGCCTTAATAGAGGGACAAGGCCGTTCCGAAACTTCTGTTTTGGAACATCTCTCTACAGGAAGATGTCTATGAAAGGATCAAGAGAATTGGCGGAAAATGTCTGGTACGAGGTTCGCACCGAGGTTAATGTCGGCGAGCCTTTGTTCCGGCTGGCGTGGGCGGTAGTACTCTTTTACCGCGTTCTCATCGAAACGAAGGCGAAATTCGGTTTCGAGATGCGCGGGCTTGTACTCAATGAGGCATGGCTCACGTTCTACATAAAGCCCGCCAACGGGCTTGAACTGCCCAAGATTATGCAGTGGCTGAAACAAACGTTCTCCCTCCGGTTTAACGTGCGGACGGGAAGAAAGGCGCATCTTTGGGGAGAGCGGTACTGGTCGGAGATTCTGGCGGGGGAGCCGCCTGAGGGGGCGGAATAGGTGGACTGGGATGCGGTTGTGGCGGAGGCAAAGACACCAATCCCGGCGGCAATGGCCTACGCGCTGAGTTGGGACAGCCTAAGGACGGAGGTATGGGAGGCAAAAACGAGTTTTTCGCCCAAAAACCAGCCTAATCCGGCGTTTCCGCCCGGTTAATCGGAGGCAAAGCCCCCGATTAACCGGCAAAACGGCGTTACAAACAGCCTCGGGGTCCCCGTCCAAAGACGGCGGGCCATCGGCCAACCGATGGCCTTGGGAGAGGTCTGCCCTTCTGCCTATGCCACGGCAGACAGGCAACGTTTTGAAACAATCTTTGCCCACAGTTTGAATCGTGCCGGGATACGAGGGCACAATCCGCGGACAAAATTCTTACGTTGTTGACAGGGGAGGCTGTTCCAAACCCCCGCGAAGTTTTTTCCTTGCGGTGATTCGGGGGCGTTGCGGGGGGCTGGGCCTCCCGCAGAGGGGGATAGCGGAGGACGGCTCAAACCATTGCGGGGTATACCCCCGCAATGGTTTGAGCGGGCCGGAGCGAAGGGGGAGACTTCCCCCTTTTGCTGGGTTTTGGAACAACCTCAAACGGAAACCAAAAGAACCGCAGATTGCGCCGTAAACAGCGGCTGATTTTTATCGATAACGCGGATGTAATGGGGCCATAAACGCTCCCTCATGGTTCGTTTGCCGCGATTGTCGAAGACCGCGAGACCCGCACGACCCCTCTTGACACGCTCTTATGGTGTAATGCTATAATAAGCCCCGACAAGTGAGAGGGTTTAGACAATCCGGCATCATGAGGCCCCTTCGTCTATCGGTTAGGACATGAGATTCTCAATCTTAAAAGAGGGGTTCGATTCCCCTAGGGGCTGTATGAAGTACAAAATTGCGGTGGTCGCGGGGGACGGGATCGGGCCTGAGGTAACGTCTTGGGCCACGCAGGTTCTCAAGGCCGTCGGGAAAAAATACGGGCACAGTTTCGAGTTTCTTCCATTAAAAGCGGGTGGTTGCGCCATTGATGATGAGGCGTTCGGGGAACCGTTGCCCCCCCAGACGCTTGAAGCGGCTAAGTCTGCGGACGCGCTGTTGCTGGGAGCGGTGGGCGGCCCCAAGTGGGATACCCTTCCCGGCGATAAGCGGCCTGAGCGGGCGTTGCTGGGACTTCGGGCGGGACTGGGGGTTTTCGCCAATTTGCGGCCTGCGGCGTTGTTGCCCCAGTTGAAGGACGCTTGCCCGCTGAAGGACGAGGTGCTTAAGGCCAGTCATCACGAGGGAAAGGCGGAGTTTGACCTGCTCATCGTGCGCGAGTTGACGGGCGGGATTTATTTTGGCGAGCGAGGCCGGGGCGGAAACGCGGAAGCGGCAGGTTCGGACGCAGGCGCAAAAGCGCTCGCGTTCGCGTTCGATACGGAAAAGTACAGCCGCGCCGAGATCGAGCGGGTGCTTCGTGTCGGCTACGAGGCGGCGATGAAGCGGCGCAAGAAACTCACGCTGGTCGATAAGGCCAACGTGCTTGAGTCCTCGCGGTTTTGGCGGGAGGTGGCCAAAGACGTGGCTCCGGACTATCCTTCGGTGACTACCGACTATCTCTATGTCGACAATGCGGCGATGCAGCTTATCCGTGCGCCGGGGCATTTTGACGTGCTGGTTACATCCAATCTTTTTGGCGACATTCTTTCCGACGAGGCTTCGGTGCTTACCGGGTCGATCGGGATGCTGGCGTCGGCGAGTATCGGCAACGGGCACGGTTTGTACGAGCCCATCCACGGATCGGCACCGGACATCGCCGGGAAAAACCTCGCCAACCCGCTTGCCGCGATACTTTCGGCGGCGATGATGCTCCGTTATTCTTTCAGCCTCGAAAAAGAAGCCGTCGCGATAGAGAACGCCGTCAACGCCGCCCTCGACGCGGGCCTCCGTACCGCCGACATCGCAAGCCGGAACGGGAATTCCGTACACGAAAAGATTGTCGGCACTACAGAGATGGGCGAAGCGGTAATCAAAGGCCTTTAATGGAGAATATACTCGTACCGATAGCGGGAATAATAGGCGTGTTTATCGGATTTCCCGCGATACTCTTTTCGTTCATATCCGGCCTCCAGAAGCGGAAAACGGAAATACGGAAACTGGAATATGAAACACGAAAATTGGAACTGGAAATCGAGAAGCAGAACAACCAGTTGAAATTGCTGGATGCGGAAAACAAGAAATACGACAAAATAATCTACGGCGACAGCGAACGGTGAATCACGGTTCATCACACACCCCATCAGGGACTCGCCACGTATCCATATCCCTCTCGCCTCGGCCGGCGTCTTGTGCCCCCGTCTTACCGGTTCCATCGCGTTCCCTCTTATAGCCGTTCTCCTTAAGAGCCTATTCAAAATCTCAGCAAAAAAGGGGGAAGTCTCCCCCTTCGCTACGGCCAGCTCAAACCATTGCGGGGGTATACCCCGCAATGGTTTGAGCCGTCCTCCGCTATCCCCTCTGCGGGGACAAAACCATGCGGTGCATGGTTTTGTGGGCGTACCCCAAGCGTCCACGGACGGACGCA
>JAISZQ010000338.1 GCA_031269165.1 Spirochaetaceae bacterium | reverse complement strand
TGTACGCGAATATGCGCCATACATGGCGTTGCGAATACGCGCTGTTGGGTATGTATCATTCGTATTTATTCGCGCCATTCGCGGACCAAAATTCTTAAGTTGTTGACAGTGGAAGGCTTTCCGCTGTCAACAACTTAAGCAAATGGAATATAAGAGTGGTCAACGGGTTACACAGATTTTTAGTTTTTTTGTCCGCGAATGTACGCGAATATGCGCCATACATGGCGTTGCGAATACGCGCTGATGGGTATGTATCATTCGTATTTATTCGCGCCATTCGCGGACCAAAATTCTTAAGTTGTTGACAGTGGAAGGCTTTCCGCTGTCAACCCATTAAAAATGGACGTGTTTAGCACCCCGGTTGTGTTATCGGCTAACCGGCGAGAGAGCGTACAAGTCCTGCGGTTTTTCAGGCTAAAGCCAAAGCATGGCTTTGGCCTTACAAAACCGCGTGTTTAGCGGAAGTTGTTGAGAAACGTGAGGTTTCTCAACAATTTTAATATGTGTCCACAGATTATGCGGACTAAAGTTTGTTGGATTTTTACAGATTAAACGGGTTTGAGATACGAAAAATTGGCGTAATCGGGATCGTTGCGCGTAGCGCAATCTGGGGACCATTTTTATATTCCATTTGCTTAAATTGTTGACCGGGGAAAACTTCCCCTTTGAGGCTGTTTCAAAACCTCACGTTTTGACAAGGCACGTTCCGCTTGCCCGTAAACTTTGTTTGCCCGGCAACCTTTAACAAACGCGGTTTCGTAAGGCGAGGGCCCGGCTTTAGCCCGGCTTCCGCGAAGGGCGGCTCAAATTGTGAGCGTAGACATCAGAAACCGCTGGAGCCGAAGGCTCACCTTGAGCGCAGCCGGTCAAAACTCTTTTCGTGTTTTGAAACAGGCTCCCTTTACTGAATTTTAAAATAGCCTCTGTTGAGAGGGGAATTTATGAAAAAAATTGTTGTTGAAAGTCTTGAAGCCGGTTATGTTTTCTCCGCTCCTGTCTATATCGATGAGGGTAATGTTTTTGTCGATGCGAACGTTCCCCTTGAACAGAAGGATATTGACCGGATTATGCGGTGGAATATTACGGAAGTCCTTACCGACGGAGAAATTATCGACGGGCCGGGTATCAAGCGGGCAAAAGGGGCCGCACAAAACGCGCCCGAATTACGGAGCAGTCAGCCGGAATGGGGCGGGGGACAGGAAGGGGGGTCTCTGGATCAGGAGACGGCTTTCTATGCGGCAATCACCGGCATTATCCAGCAACTGAACGCAATATTCGTTCTTATCGAAAGACGGCAGTTTGACATAACCCGGCACGGGCGGCAGATAAACGCGATTTCGGCGGGTTTGAGCGATGTTATACAAAACGGTTCGCGGGCTGCGGTGTCTTTTGTGCTGAACGGCAATCTTGCCGGGTATTCTCTGGCGAAAAACGCGGTGCAGACGGCGATTCTATCCGTCTCCGTTTTTCGTGAACTGTCCGCCAACAAGGTGCCTCATCAAGACTTGTTGCTCGGCGCGTTGTTCCACGATATGGGGATGGTTCGTTTGCCCAAGGCAATTACGGAAAAAAAGGGGCAACTGTCCGATCTGGAGCGCGAGCTTATGCAGGCCCACGTTGTATACGGGTATCAGATAGTCAGGCAGGAACTGCGGTTCAATGACATCATCGGCGACATGGTGTTGCAACACCATGAACGGTGGAACGGCACGGGGTATACGCAGCAGCTTAACGGTAGCAGGATCGGCATTGGCGCGAAAATCATATCGGTTGCGGATGCTTTTGAGGCGATGGTCAACGAAAAGCCGTACCGGAATTCGATGACCGGCTACGAGGCGGTGAGGAACTTGCTTTCGGATAATGCCCACCGTTTCGACCCGTCAGTCTTGGCGACTTTTGTCAAAATTATGGGGATCTATCCGGTCGGGCAGGAAGTGTTACTCAATGACGGAAGAACGGCACGGGTAATTGAGGCGCGGCAACAGGCGCCGCTCCGCCCGCTGGTCGTTATCACGAGGGGAAAAGACGGAACGCCCGCCGGTAACGAGAAACCGGTGGACTTGCTCAACCAGCCTTCCCTTTATATTGTTCGCGCCACCCGGAAACAAAAAGAGTGACCTCAAGCGCAAAGGGAAAAGCCGGGGAAGACCGGGCCGCGCGTTTCCTTGAGGAAGCCGGGTATCGCATCATCGAGCGTAACTTCCGCTCGCAGGCCGGAGAAGTCGATATTATCGTGGAAAAAGAGGAGACGCTGGTCTTTGTCGAGGTGAAATCGTGGGCAACGTACAGCCTTGAAAACCTTGAATACTCCGTCAACCAAAAAAAGCAAAAAAAGATTGTAGAAACCGCTAAGATTTTTCTTGAAAATCATCGAGAATATAGTAACAACCAAGTCCGCTTCGATGTTATATTCATCGGGCCAGGCTGTGTAAGGCATCTTGCATCAGCATTTATGGAGAGTGTATGATTGGCTTAAAAGAACGGAAGCGGAACAGAGCTTCAAGTGCCGCAAGGATTGAAGAGCTGAAGCAAAAAATAAACAACGAGGAATACCTATATGGGGCCATCTTTCGCATCGCTCAAGTGGTGGGCAACGAAATGGTGGGGCTTCCGCAGGGAGGGATGCAAGATGAACGGCAATGGAGGGAAGGCAGGAGGTAAGCCGAGGGGCGGCGGGAAAAACCGCAACAGGGGCAATCGGTCTTCGGTTCGGGGGGAAGGCGGCGACTACCGCAACGGCGCTCAGAACGGCGACCGCAATGGCGGCCGGAACGACCGCAACGATCGCAACGGTTTAAATGGCCGTAACGACCATTATGAATTGAGAAGAGGCGAGGGAGAGAACAACAAAAAATCCCCGACAAACAATCGCGGGCAGATTCCGTCCTACCAAAGACCGAGAGCCATCTCGTATCGTGATAAAAGAGTGCCGGGGTTCTACGACGGGCCGAAATGGGCGCCGGCAAAAAAGCCCGACGAGCCGATCCCGGAGATCGTCTGTTCGTTGTGCGGTAAACCGATCGCCGACCTGGCAAGCGCGATCAGCGACCGCGAGGGGGACGCGGTGTTTCATTTTGACTGTATCGCCGCCAAACTGAAAGAGCGGGAAACGCTGGAAGCGGGAGACAGTCTTACCTATATCGGCGGCGGGCGTTTCGGCGTTGTTCACCATGATTCGCCCAGAAAATTCACCATCAAAAAGATCATCGAATGGGATCTGCGGGAAGAGCGGGTTCCGTGGCGGAAACTGGTGGCTGATTACTATTCAAGCACATAACGCGAAAGGACTGTTTCAAAAGGCTGTTTTGAAACGCTTGGGTGAAACAGTCGCAACCAAGAGATAAAGGAGACGGATATGACGGGACTGATAGGCGCGATGGAAGATGAGATAAAACTGCTTCGTTCGCAACTTGACGGCACGAAGGGGGAAAAAGCCGGGGGGTTTGAGTATCTTATCGGGAATCTCGAAGGGAAACCGGTGGTGTTGCTCCGGTGCGGCATCGGCAAGGTTTCGGCGGCGGTGGGTTGCGCGGTCCTCATCGACCGCTATAAGCCGTCTCTGGTGATCAACACCGGGTCGGCGGGCGGCATGGGACAAGGCCAATCAATCGGCGATGTCGTCGTCGCGGACGCGCTTGCGTACCACGATGTTGACCTTACGGCCTTTGGCTACGCGCCGGGCCAACTTCCCGGCCAGAGCCAGACTTACCCCGTGCGGGAATCGTATATGGTGGCTGCGGAACGGGCGATTGACGAGTTGCAGGCCGAGAAGGTGTTGCCCGGTACGATGCGCCACCGCCGGGGCCTCATCGGTTCCAGCGACACGTTCATGCATGATGCCCAGGCGATAGCGCGGGTGAAAGCGACCTTTCCGGCGATTGCCGCCGTGGACATGGAAGCCGCGTCGATAGCCCATACCGGCGCGCTCTTTGGCGTTGACGTGATGGTTATCCGCGCGCTCTCCGATATTGCCGGGGCGGATTCGGCGGTCAAGTTCGACGAGTTTCTCGCCGTGGCCTCCACCCATTCGGCGGAAATCGTGCGGCGGATCGTGCGGAATATTGGCTGAGAGGCAAGGAAGGGACGCCTCTCCCTGTCAACAACTTAGGCCAATGGAATATAAGAGTGGTCAACGGATCATACAGATTTTTAGTTTTTTGTCCGCGAATGTACGCGAATATGCGCCATACATGGCGTTGCGAATACGCACTGCTGGGTATGTATTATTCGTATTTATTCGCGCCATTCGCGGACCCAAATTCTTAAGTTGTTGACAGGGGAAGGCTTTCCCCCCTTTACTTGAATGCGTTCTGCCCCCGTAGGGGAGCCCGATGCCTGTTCACGGTGCGACACGCCCAAGTGCCTCCACGGCAGGTGGTTTCACCCACCACGTGTCGGTGCCGAGGCCGTATGTGGGCCTTTCTGCGGGGAAGCCGAATTTGTCGGTGTGGGCGATGCGGTATTTGGCGATGTGCCACTGGGGGATCACGTAGTAGTTCCAAGTGAGGACGCGGTCGAGGGCGCGGCCGATGGTAACGAGCGCGGCTTTGTCGCCCTGATAGCGGGCGATGCTTTCCGTGAGATAGTCCACCGCGTCGTCCATGACCCCGGCGACGTTCCATGTGTTGTTAACGTGTTCCGAGTGCCACAGGATCATCAGGTCGGGGCTGGGGTACTCGGAAGCCGACATGACCCACGAGAGCATATCGAAGTCGCGGTTTCTCACGCGGTTGATGTACTGGCTGTCGTCGACCATGCGGATACGCATCTCGATGCCGTACTTTGCCATGTTCCGCTGGACGGGGATGGCGATGCGCTCGCTGCTCACATCGTTGATTAACAGTTCAAACGACATTTGGGCGCCGCCTGAGTCGATCATCCGGCCCCGTTTCAACTCCCAGCCCGCTTCTTTCAAGAGCGCGACCGCCTTTCGCGCGCTGTCCCGTATGTCGCCTGATCCGCTGTTGACCGGGAGCCGGAACTCCGTGGTAAACACTTCGGGCGGAACCGCGTCCCGCACCGGTTCCAGCACGGCGATCTCAAGGCTGTCCGGCAACCCCCGCGCGGCGTACTCCGTATTCTGGAAGAAACTGCGCGTCCGTGTGTACTGGTTATAGAACAGGTTCTTGTTCATCCACTCAAAGTCGAGGAAATACGAGAGTGCCTCGCGCACCCGGCGGTCGGTAAACGGCGGGCGCTGCGTGTTGAACACGAGGCCCTGCATCCCCTGGGGAATCTCGTGCGGTATCTCCCGGCGGACGACGCGCCCGGAGTCGAAAATCTTCCCCGTATAGTCCTCCGCCCAGCGCCGCGCCGAATTTTCGACACGAATATCGTACTCGCCGGCCTTGAACGCCTCGAATGCCACCCCCTCGTCTCGGTAGTAGTCGTAGGTGATCTCGTCAATGTTGTAGTACCCCGCGCGCGAAGGTAAATCCGCCGCCCAGTAGTCCTTCACGCGGGAGAGGGTCAACTGCTGGCCCATCACATATTTGTCAATCCGGTAGGGGCCTGTCCCCAGAGGCGGCTCCAGCAAGGGCTCGGAAAAGTTATGCAACTCGTTTCCGGCCGCGTCAACCCAGAACCGCTTGGGGAAAATCGGCATCGAGAGCATCCCCAGAATCATGTCGAGGTTGGCGGCTCTTCGGTTCTGAATGTCCGCTTCTGTTTCCGTGCTTCCGTCCGATTCGCCCTCCTCCGCGCCCGGCATGATAAAGCGCACCCGATGCTCGTCAAGCACGACGGCTTCAATCCCGCCGTAGTAAAGGTGAAACTGGGGGACGCCCTTCGTGTCGAGAAGGCGAAACGAGAACGCGGCATCCTCCGCCGTGATCGGCTGCCCGCCCTGATCCCGCGCCTTGGGATTGATCGTGACGATAATAGAAGACAGGTCGTCGGGATACTCGATCTTCTCGGCGATGAGCGGGTAGTACACGCCGATCTCGTCTTCGGAGCCCGTCATAAGCGAATCGTAGAGATACTCCGTCCCGCCGGGCCGATGCCCGCGCAACGCATAGGCGTGAAAGTTGTCGTAGGTGCCGGTCGCCGCGAGCGTGATAGAGCCGCCTTTCGGCGCGCGCGGGTTCACATAGTCAAAATGCGTAAACCCCTCGGCGTATTTCGGCTCGTTGAGGACGGAAAAGCGGGTCGCGGTAACCGTTTGGGCCCACAGAGCGGGGGCCATCGCCATAACAAACAGCCATTTCAAGACGGGCGCAATGTTCATACGCCCATTATGCGCGATTTATGGAGGTCTGTCTATGAAGCGGTGATGAGTCAGGATAAACGCACAGCATAGAATTGAACGACGAACCTCACGAACAGACACAAACAAATGCATCCGATGAGTCCGTCATTGCGAGCCGCCGCTCATGAGAGCGGGCGAAACAGGCTCAACGCTTTGCGTTGAGCTAAGGAGTTTGCTTCGCAAACTCCAACACAAGGGCCTTCCTCGTCTGGATTGCTTCGTCGCGAACTATGGTGCCGCCTTCTCACAATGACGACCCCGCCGACTCCCTAAACAGCACTCGCTTCAAGAGGCGTACCGTTTGGTGTTGCTGATCGCGCTCCTTGGTATATCCCGCCGGTTGCACACCCCTGTCAACAACTTAAGCGCCTGTTCAAAAACCCCACGGGACGCAAGCCTCCGCTGTGATTCGAGGCGTTACGGGGGGTGGGCCTACCACTGTCAACAACTTAAGAATTTTGTCCGCGGATTGACGCGGATTTTCACGGATTATACCCCGCTCGATCCGTGTTAATCCGCGTCGCCATATATGGCGCAATCCGCGGACCTTTCTTTTCTTTTTGCTTAAGTTGTAGACAGTGGGTTGTACACCGTTTTGGGCATCGGCTACCTTCGGTAGCGTGGCTGCCCAAAACGGCGGCATCAAGCGGTGGTACGGCGTCTTGTGACCGTACGTCGCGCCGGTAGCAAGGTTACAACAAGTAACACGCCGCCCAAGCCGGTAGCGTTGCTCCCTATGGGCGGTGTGCAACCGGCGGCCCGTTACCTTATCACATGAAAGATTCCCCTCCCCCACCTTTTCACGGATAACGGGTTCTCGAACGGTCTCTTACCAGAATCGCGACAAAATGTCGCTCACTTCCCGGACGGTTTTCGCCCTCCGCATGGAGACAAGCGCGCCGGAATGAATCAAAGACAGCACCCGGTTTAACGTGCGCAAATGCTCCTCACGAGCCGATTCTCCCATTACAAGGAGAAAGACGAAGTGAACCGGCTCGTTATCAAGAGCGTTGTACTCGATCCCATTCTTTGAAATCCCTATCGCGCCGAAAACCCCGTTGGTGCCGGGGTAATAACCGTGAGGCACCGCGACATCGGACGCGACCGCCGTACTCATTTTACGTTCCCGGTCTTGAATTGCCAAAAGTATTTCGGTTTTGCTCAATTCAGGGTGAACGCCCGCCATTGT
Source organism: Spirochaetaceae bacterium (assembly GCA_031269165.1). Taxonomy (GTDB): domain Bacteria; phylum Spirochaetota; class Spirochaetia; order Treponematales; family Breznakiellaceae; genus JAIRNN01. The sequence continues at coordinate 11,471 of JAISZQ010000338.1, read as the reverse complement.
TTCGATGAGTTCCCTAAAAACCGCCTCTTTGGTGTCGGCCTCAAGATGCAACTTTATCGAACGTTCATTGAAAATCTCGCTTAACAACACGATTCTTTCTCCCTGTGCTTTCTTTCGTCAAAATACAACCCTATCGGCACGGTCAAACCGATCATGCCGCATATTCCCAAAGCACTGACGAGCGACTTCTGGGCAATCTGATACATACTATCCACAGACTGCGTAACGATACCGACGACACCGGCAACGACCAGCATTCCCAGCACGACAATGCCAAAAAGTTTCCAAAAAATACGCCAAAAACGATTCATAATGATCTCCTATTTTGCGCCGCTTTGCGCCGCTTCGCGCCGCGTCTTCCAATGAAACCCGCGCCGCGCCCTGATAAGGAAAGGCCGCATACCACTCTCGGGCAAACGGACAGTCTTTCCCCGCGTCATTTCATCGCGGTTTGTCAAGCAGAAATTTGAGCCTGTTCCAAAACTCGGTTAGTTTTGACAGGCTCATGTAGTTTCTCAGGCTAAAGCCTTACGAAACTACGTTTTTTAAAGGTTGCTGTTCCAAAACTTGAGGTTTTGGAACAGCCTCATTTTGCAAACCGCATTATCCCGCACCCGCTTCCTCAATCCTTTTTTTTGAGGAAGCGCCGCAGTGAGAAAAGGTAAAAAATGAACAGGAAAAGAGATCAGATTCTGAGTTTCAAGCGTATGGCATTCTTTTTATTGAGATGATTGGTTTCTTCTATTGTTCTTAAAGACAGGCGGGAAAAAAATGTTTCGGCATTTTGTAATGCGGCGGGCGTTGTGATACGCAAAAAACCTTTGTGCGCCACGGAAAACGAATGTCGTCCCGCTTTGCCGGTTAAACTGCCGCTTTCGACAAGGCAGTCAATCGCGTAATCTATCGACGCGAAAACACCGCCCGGCGTTATGTTGTCCCCCGCAAAATGCGCTTCGGGAAAAGACTCCATCAGCACAAAAATGAATGTCCCCATAATGGCAAAAACCATGTATGCCGCCAATAGGAGACGAAGCCATCTTTGCTTCAGGAAAAAAGTCATGCTACTATTATGCATGAACAACCTTGTTTTGTCAACAGCGAATGGTGTGTGCGGGGCGGCGTCATTTACTTTGATAACGGTAATATTGCCAAACGGCACCTCGTTCAATTATCCCACGTAGATCACTTCGCGTTCAAGTTTGAAGCCGAAGGTCTGGAAGGCTTTTTCTTCCGTGAGCGTGATGAGCCGCCTGACGTCGTCTGCGGTCGCGCCGCCTGTGTTGATGATGAAGTTGCCGTGCCAGGGGGCGATCTGCGCGCCGCCTGACCGGAAGCCGCGAAGGCCCAGTTCCTCGATGATCTTTCCTGTTGGTTTGCCGAAATCGCGGTTGTTCTTGAAGATTGAGCCTGCGGACGGGTAGCGGAAATGGCCTTTTGCTGCGCGTTCCGCCCGGCGGGCGGCGGTTTTGTCGGCGACAAGCGCGGGCTCGCCGGGACGAAGGGAGAAGACGGCTTCGAGGATGACGGTCTTCCGGCCCTGAAACGGGCTTTTCTTGTAGGCGAAGGCGGCGGGGTCTGTGGGGGCGGTTACCCGTTCAAGACATTCGTCGAGGAAGGTTGTCCCGACGAGGATGTCCGACACCGCGTGTTCATAACAACGGGCGTTCATCCATACCGCGCCGCCGATGGTTCCCGGAAGGCCGGCAAAGTCTTCAAGGCCGGAAAAACTATAGGCGGCGGCCCAGCGCACAGCGTCGTCGGTGCGGGTGCCTGAACGGAACTTCACGTGGACGGCGTTTCCCGCCGGGGGACCCAGCGGGGTTTTAGGGGCGGAGCCCCTAGGAGAGGGGGTAGCGGATGGCCAAACGAAGGGAGATGGGGACGCGCCTTCCGGCGCGGACCTATCGACCGGAGAGCGGACAGGAGCGAGGGGGAGGCTTCCCCCCTCTAATGTTTCGGATTCGGTACACGCGCCTATCCACGAGCCGGTATCGAGCACGACGCCGCGTATCCCCGCATCGGACACAAGCAGGTTTGCGCCGCCTCCCAGGATGAATACGGGGACGGCTTGGGCGCGGGCAAGTCTCAGCAGGGCGGTAACAAAGGAGACGAAGCACGCGGCGTCGGGTCTGAGGTAGAGGTCTGCCGGGCCGCCGATGTTGAAGGTAGTGTGCCGGGACATCGGTTCGTCAAAAGCGGCCGTGCCGGAGAAGGGGACGTGCGTTTGGCTCCGCGCGAAGAGGGCTTGCATTGTCATAGCGGAGAGTATAGCGGAAAAAGCCGCTTCGCGCATCGGTTCGGCTCAATGACCTGAGAACCGCACGAACCACCAAGCCTGGGTGCGGCCTCACGCTAAGGCTTCCAGCGTGACGGCCTTTTCCGTCTAGATTGCTTCGTCGCCCCGCTCCTCGCAATGACGATGCCGCCTGTCATTGCGTCCGCCACCCCCCGTCATTGCGAGCGTAGCGTGGCAATCCAGTCGAGAGACATTTTCCCCCCGAAGGGGGGCCGATGCCCGTTCCCCTCACGATATGCCCAAGGGCCTCCACGGCAGGTGGTGTGCCTTGACAAACGCCGCCGGCCGGCTATCATATAGGCCGATGGCTTCCAATACGTTTGTTCTGCGCGGCGACTTTTGTTACAGCGAAACGCCCGCTTCGCTGGTTATGCGGGAAGACGGGTATCTGGTTTGCGTGGAGGGCGTCTCGCGGGGCGTGTTTCCGCGTCTGCCGGACGAATACCGTGCTCTGCCGTTGTTCGACTACCGGGGGAAACTGGTTGTTCCGGGGCTGGTTGACCTGCACACCCATGCGCCCCAGTTTGCTTTTCGCGGCCTCGGCATGGACTGCGGGCTGATGGAATGGCTGTCCGTTCATGCGTTCCCGGAGGAGGCCAAGTATGCGGACACGCGCTATGCGGAAAATGCCTACGCGCAGTTCGTGGACGACCTCGTGAAAGGGCCGAATACCCGGAGCGTCATTTTTGCGACGGTTCACCGCGAATCGGTGTTGCTCCTGATGGATATGCTGGAAGCGTCCGGCCTCGTCTGTATGGCGGGGAAGGTCAACATGGATCGAAACGCGCCGGACGGGCTTTGTGAAAAAGACGGCGAGGCTTCGCTGCTCCAGACGAGGCGGTGGCTTGCCGAGTGCGCGGCGCGGCATTACAACAACACGTCCCCTATCCTCACCCCGCGTTTTGTTCCCTCGTGCACTGACGGGCTTTTGCGCGGGCTTGGCAAACTCCAAAAAGAGTTTTCCCTGCCGTTGCAATCCCATCTTTCCGAAAACGCAGGCGAGATCGCGCTGGTGAAGGAACTCTACCCGGATGCTTCGTGTTATGGGGGCGTGTATCAGCGGTTCGGGTTGTTCGGTGAAAACGGCAGAACGGTGATGGCGCACTGCGTGTGGAGCGGCGATGAGGAGATCGCGTTGCTCAAGAAAAACAGCGTGTTTGTCGCGCACTGTCCCCAGTCGAACACCAATCTGGCTTCGGGGATCGCGCCGGTTCGCCGCTATCTTGAGGAGGGCCTTGCGATGGGGCTGGGGAGCGACGTGGCGGGCGGCGTTCATACGAGCATCTTCCGCGCTATGCAGGACGCGATTGCCGTCTCGAAGTTGCGCCAATGCCTCGTTGCCCACCACGAAAAGCCGCTCACGATTGAAGAGGCGTTTTATCTGGCAACGAAGGGTGGCGGCGCGTTTTTTGGCAATGTCGGCTCGTTTGAGGCGGGCTATGAGTGCGACATTCTCGTGATTGACGACGCAAACCTTGCGCCCCGGGTGTCCCTTCCGGTGAAAGAACGGCTGGAACGCGCCGTGTATCTCAGCGACGGCCGGCACATCGCGGCAAAATGGGCGCGGGGCGTACGTTGCGCGATTGGATAATGGAGCATTGCGAGGAGGCTTGCCGACGAAGCAATCCAGACGAGGGGGCGTTCTCCCTCTAGATTGCTTCGCTCGGCAATGTGCCGCCCGCTCGCAATGACGGGTGGGTGACGGGGCATCGTCATTGCGAGGTGCAAAGCGACGAAGCAATCCAGTCGAGGGGCGTTCTCCCTGGATTGCCGCGCTCCGCTCGCAATGACGGGGGCATTGTCATTGCGAACCCGAAGGGTGAAGCAATCCAGTCAGAGGCGTTCTCCCCCCGTAGGGGGGCCGACACGCTTTCCCCCCACAACCCGCCCGCTTCGCCTCCACGGCAGGTGGTCACCCGTCATTGCGAGGAGGCTTGCCGACGAAGCAATCCAGTCGAGAGGCCTTCTGCCCCAGAATGGGGCCCCGATAGTCGTTCCCCCACAACCCGCCCAAGGGCCTCCACGGCAGGTGGCGGAAGGGCATCGCGGGGAGACCGTTTTTCGCGTAGAGGGGTGTTGGGCCCCATTTGATCCAGGCGTAACGGCATTGTTCCGGGGCTTCGACTTTTTCCGACCGGATGACCACCGTTGACCCGTCAATCTCCGCCTCCGCCGCATGATACACGCCGTCTTCCCCGGCGATCTCAAACCCGGCGGGATCACCCCGCCATTCGAGACCCGTTTCCGCGCCGGTAAACCATATCCGAAGCCCGTCCCCAGCCGCAGGTTCGATGCGGAGGAACTGGGGGCCGTCGGCGGCGACCGGTTTCCCGTATACTTTTTGCAACGCTTGAAGCGCGAGACGATGCCCCACCGTTTGCTTGTCGAGCGGGTGAATGTTGTCAAACTCCCCGCAGTCGATAGTGACGGCAAGTCCGGTATGGGCGATGCGGCGGGAAACGCGCCACTGGTTCTCGCGGAGTAACGGCCAATCCATGACGGTAAGCCCCTCGGCAAGATCCGCGCGGGACGCGTACATCGGCAACTGGACAAACAAGAAAGGCAGAGTGTCATCGCCCCAGTCCGTCCGCCACTGGTCTATTAAATAGCACATCATTTCACCATAGTCGGCGGCACGCGGCCCGTCTTCCTCCCCCTGATAATAGAGAAAGCCCGCCAGCGCGAACGGGAGAGCGCGACGGACCATGGCGTGATAGAGGTTCGCGGGCCGATACGGGCTCGTACTTCCGGCGGGCTGGGGCCAGGGACATTCGCCGCACTCACGGTTTAGCGTCTCCCAGGTAACGGCGGGATCTTTCTCGCGGCGGGCGCGTACCCGGCTGTCCCACGCCTTCCAGTCACGGAAGTACGCCCCCATCTCGGCTTGGTACTGCGCGTCGCTCTTTCCGGCAACAAGCGCGGCATATTCGGCGACATAACGCGCTCCGGCGCGTGTCCGGCACAGTTGCTCCTCGCTCATCCACGCGCTCACCGAGGTACCTCCCCATGAACAGCTTATGATGCCGATGGGTACGCCCGTCTCCCGGTTGACTTCCCGCGCAAAAAAGTAGGCGACCGCGCTCAATGGCGCGGCGGTATCCGGGCCGCAGACTTGCCACGACGTTTCCGCCTCCGCGCGGAGGTATGCCTCATCCACCACGGCGCGTTTTACCATCGGGTAAAACCGGATGCCGGGATTGGCGGAGGCTGCCAGTTCTGCCTTACCGTCCTTGCCGTTTTGCAGTTCCAACTCCATGTTGCTCTGCCCTCCGGCAAACCACACATCGCCGCTTACCACGTTGGTAAAACAAAGGGCCGCGCCTTCCGACATGACTTCGAGACAGCCTGTGCGGCCGGCGGGCACCGGCGGCAGAACCGCCAGCCACACGCCCTTTTTCACGACGGTTTCTGCCCGCGCCTCGCCAAAAACGACGGTAACCCGCATGCCATCCCGGCCCGTTCCCCAGACCGGAAGCGGCTTGTCCCGCTGTAAAACCATGTCGTCCGAAAAAAGCGCCGCTACCCGAAATGCCGTGTCTTTCATGCCCCTTCTCCTCTTTTTCACGTTTTGTTACGTTTTTGCCGCGCAATCGACGCCTTTTCCACGATTCGGCCGTCTATCAACAGCACGCCCTGCGGCTTATAGTCATCCGACTCGATATGCCCAATCAGCGCGCGCAGCGCCGCGTCGCACATCGCCTGAATATTCACCTCAAAACTCGTTACGCCAACCCCGGCGGTAACCGTCTCGTTGTCATTGTCAAACCCGGCAAGGGAAATGTCCTCCGGCACCCGGCAACCCCGCCCGCGCAGGTTGCTAATCACCGCGCCGGCAAGCTGGTCGTTGTTGCACACATAGGCCGTGTAATGTTCCGGCCGGATGTCCATCTGGTCAAGATAGACTCCCCGCGCGTCTCGGTCTTCAATGGCCGCATCATAGGGCAGTGCCGCCTCAAGCATCGCCTTGCAGAAGCCCACGTAGCGGTCGAGGATACTCGTGGTGGCCTTTGGCGAGCCGATAAACCCGATTTTCTCGTGTCCCGCCTCGATCAGCAGCTTGGTCAAGTTGTAGGAACCGAGAAAGTTGTTAGTCGCGATACAATCCGTGCTCCCTATCTCGGAATAAAAGTCGAGAAAGACGCGCTTCTTCGTCTGTTCCGCGATAAACGAAAGATACGTATCAGAAAACTGTCCGAGTACGATCACGCCGTCCGCCTTGTTGTCCCGGATAAAAGACGGAATCACCGCCCCCGCCTCCTCGTCCGCCTCGACGATTTCAAGCAACGCGGAATACGCGGTCTTTTTCAGAGCGACAAGGAGCTGTTTCAAAAATCGCCAGTAAAACGAGCTGAATCCGAGGTAGCGCGAGGAAACCAGCACCCCGATATTGTAATTTCTTCCATAGAGAAGATTCCGGGGCAAATTGTTGTACACATAGCCCAGTTCCGCCGCTTTGCGGACAATTTTTTGCCGCAGTTGCTCGCCGACACCTTCTTTCCCGGCAAGTGCCTTGCTCACCGTTACCACGCTGATGCCGAGTTCCCGCGCGACGTCCCTCATTCTAATACGCTTATCCATTTTTACCTAACGCATAACTTATTGGATTCGGCACGACCGTCCGGTTGGAACAGCCTCTCTTAATTTCCTTTGGCAACCAGCATTGATTTCTCATATAAATCGGTTCTATCACGAAAGGGCGGCATAGCAAAGGTGAATATTGTTTTTCCTTCAAAGTTACTTATCGAAAAATCCCCCAATTGAATAATATCCATTCCGATAAGCATATCTATGCCCCGTGTTTCCGATACGGTAGCACGAACCCCGGAGATTTTAATTCCGTTTGGGAGGATGAGGTCGATAACCACCACCTGCGCGCGGACGGAACTGTTTACGCCGTGAACCGTTACGGTATCAACCGGCGTTAGGTTTAAATCCGAAAAAACTTTATGCGTAACCAGCGATGTGGTCGCCCCGGTGTCCCATACCCCCAAGTAAACGCCGTGCAAGCGAGGATTATCCAACGACAGTATCTTTATATCGGAGATAAGTTCATTGGGTAGCCCGTTATATTCATACCGGAACGCTGAATGCTCAAGACTCTGCTTCTGTAGCGGCAAACGGCCTCATCATCGGTACGGGTTACGCGCTTTATCATAAAAGCACCGGGCTTCATCGTCTCAATGGCCGTACGGTACGCCTCTCCATCGTTGTCGAAAACCCCCTTTATCTCGTCCCCGACGATAAGAATACGCTTACCGGTATACTTTACCCGCATCTCTTCCTTGTGCGCCTCAAAAAATGCCTCTTCTTTATCAAACATACTTTTCTCCTCTCCCTTAAATCTAGGAAAACTGTTTCAAAACGTGAGGTTTTGGAACAACCGCTACTGCTAAAAACCATTATAATCGGCATTTTAGAAATAGTCAAGACCTTTTTATGGCCGTTTTACGGCCGTTTTGGCGCACGTTTTCACAACCATTACGCGCATGATGCTGAGTGAGCCTGTTCCCAAACTTGTTGACCGTGCCTTTCCTCCGTGCCCTTTCCAGAAGGAGAATACGCTCGTTCCTGTTCCGCCGCCTCCGCCACCACAGGCGGCGGCAGACGGGCTTACGATTTTACCGCGCCGGCAAGGCCGTTGTAGATGTATCGCTGGCAGAACAAAAAGAGCGCCAGCATGGGAATGGTCGCCAACAACACCGCCGCGCTTACGACCTCGAAGGGCGTGGAAAGGCCGCTGAAGAAGCGGTAGAGCGCCACAGTCAGGGTCTGCGCACCCCGGATGAGGTAGAGGTTCGGGATATAGAAGTCGTTGTAGATGCCGATGCCTTTGATGACCGCCAGGGTTACGATGGCCGGTTTCAGCAGAGGCAGGATGATACTAAAGTAGATGCGGAAATAGCCCGCGCCGTCCAGCAACCCCGCCTCGTCCAGCGACACGGGAATCGAGTTGAGGATGTTCATCACGATGTAAATGTCCACAATGCCGACGCCCGAATACAGCAGCATGAGCGAACCGGGGTGGTTTACGAGGCCCAGCGCGTAGATGATGCGGAACACGACGACTTGGGTCGTTACGACCGGAATGAACATGGTCAAAAGGTACGCGCCCATCACGAGTTTTTTGCCGCGAAAATTGAAACGCTGTAACACAAACGACACCATGCAGCAAAAGTTGACCCCGAAAAACAGCGAAACCGCGAGGACAACCAGCGTGGTGAACAGGGCGCTGAACAGTTGCCCAACCCGGATAGCATAGGCGAAGTTGTAGAGATTGAGCCAGTTCTCCGGCGCTTTGAACACCGAAGTTTCCCGAAACTCAACACCCGTCTTGAACGCCATGAAAATCACCGGGATGAGCGGCACGATGACAAACGCCACCGCGAGAACGAGCAGAATATACCGGATCGTCTGATAAAGTTTTGATTCCGACAACATTTAATCTTCCTCCTTGACCAGCAGGCGTTGCAGCCCGACAGAAATGACCACCACAAAGAATACCACGATCGACATCGCCGCCGCGAATCCGACGCGCCCGTCGTTCATGCTTTGCTGAATCTGGATAACCGGCACCGAGGTGTTGTTCGCGCCTCCCAGCATGATGTAGGGGATTTCGAACACCTGAATGGACCCGGAAATACTGAGCAGCACGTTGATGAAAAGCACTTTTTTGATGAACGGTACCGAGATGTGCCGGATTTCCTGCCATTTGTTGCAACCGTCAATTGCGGCGGATTCGTACAGTTCCGCCGGGATCGCCTGAAGCGAGCCAAAGAACATGATGAACGCCATGCCGTAATACCGCCAGATGCTGATAGATGCGATTGCCGGGTTTACGATTTTCAGGTCTTGCAGCCAGTTGCGGGCAAGAGATTCAAGGCCCAGCACACGCAGCATGGTGTTGAGGGTTCCGCCGCTGTTGAAAAAGGTAATGAAAATGGCCGCTACGATGATGCCGTTCAGCATATAGGGGAAGATCAGTACGCCTTTGAAAACGCTCAAACCGCGAAACTTTCCGTTGACGAGAATCGCCAGCACGAACGAAAGTATCAGTTGGGGCACGGCCACCAGAAGGTACCAAAGGCAGTTCCTGAAGAGCAGAAGATACTGCGGGTCGGAAAATATGCGCCGATAGTTCCGCAGGCCGATAACCTTCATTTTGGTTACCCCATCCCAGTCGGTGAATCCCAAAAACACGTTAAAAATAATCGGGATATAACTAAAAACAAAAAGCATGACCAGCGGCACCGCCAAAAAAACCACGATCAAAAGACGCTTTTGTTTTTCCATGTCTTGTAACTTTTGCATTTGTTTCTCCTTATAAAGAAGCGGCGAAGTTGTTCCGCGGTGTCAAATCGCGGAACACGCTCCGTTCACTCCGGTTTCAGTTTAGTTTTTATAGGACGCGCCCCGTTCTTTTCGGAATTGGTTGTACAGATCGTTCTGACGCTTGATCTGCGCGTTGTAAGCGTTCCAGTCATTCGGCCGGGTGATGTCCAGCGCGTCAAACGGAAGCCCTGCCCATTTGTGGTCGGCCAGCAGGTTGGCGTCTTTCAGTATTTCATCGTTATCGATGCTGTTCTGGGTAAGAGGCGGGATAATCATCTGCTGTACTTCGCCGCGTTCAACGCGCTCTTGGATCAGCGCGAACTGCGCCGGGGCAATCGGCTTAACATCCTTGTGCGTAGCGATGCAGCCGATCTGCGCCAAATATTCAGGCGAGCGGGCGAGGAAATCGAGGTACTGTTTTGCTTCCTCAAGATGCTTGGTTCCCGCGTTAATCGCGTAGGGCTGGGCATTATTGACCAGAATGTACCGCCCGTTGCCAAAATCAGGCGGCGCGTCAAATTTGATCACGTCGGGACTGGCGCCCTGCGGAACGCGGCTTATCACCTGCTGTATGACCCACGTGCCAAAAAACAGCATCCCGGCTTTCCCTTGGGCGACGGAATCCATCGCGATCCCGAAATCGGGATACACTTCCTGCTCGAAGAATCCTTTGGATTTCCACTCGGTATACATTTTAATCGTCTTGCCGACCGGATATTCCGGGCTAAACGGTTCGGGATCGTCCAGCATTTTCACAAAACTGTCGGCTCTGCCGCCTACATAAGAAGCGACATTAGACAGCACAAACATCGGCCAGTTTTCGACCCGGTGCAGGGAAATCGGCGTTTTTCCCGAATCTTTGATTTTTTGCAGCATTTTTTCAAATTCGCCGATGGTGCCGGGAATTGCATCATAGCCTGCCGCCTTGATCACATCTTCGTTGTAGGTGAGACCTTCGCCGTATTCTTTTGCGATGTTGAGCTGCCTGAGCGTCCCGTTGACCTGCGGCATGGCGGCAACAAAGTCTTTGCCATAAATCGCCTCGGCCTCGGCTACCGTCATGATGGGGGCCATGTACCGGTCGTATTCGGCGTTGGTCATCGTAAAGCCCACGCTGAAAAGATCCAGTCCGGGATCGCGCACCTGCAAAAGCTGCTTGATCACGTTACTGTCCGAGCCGTATCCGACGAACTCCACCTCGATGCCGGTTTCTTCGGTAAACCGCTCGGTCAAAATCTTCTGCCAGGCCGTTGAGGGGTCCCGGTAGGTGTTCCCGCTCGCATCCTTCTTCTCATCGCCTAGAATGAGATGGGTCTGATGCGTGTAGACCACGAGCTTTTTCCCGTCCGCCGCGCTTGACTGCGATTTGTTGCACGCCGTAAACGCGATGAGCGCCAACAATCCGATTGCCACAAGGCCCGCCACCGCGAGTCTTCCGTTCCTTCTGTTCGAATAAACCATATTATCCTCCTGAACATAATTTGTAACCTAATGCATTAGGTTATATTTAATTATAAACCCGTTTTTTTTGGCTTGTCAAGAAAAAAATTGAAAAAATCAAAAAATTTTCCGCAAGATCGGGGGCCTTGAAACTTTTCCCCCCATACCCCATACTGATCATGCCTGTCAGCACCGCAGTTTCCGATTGCGTCCGTGTATAATATAGGCGTCGTTTTTAGGTACCTTTTCCACAATAAAGAGTCCACAACATATTTTTTCTCAAGGAGGGTTCTATGGAACCTCAACACCGGGGCGGGGCGGCTTTTATGCTGGACGAGCCGATACGCCGCCTGCTCCCCAAGTTTGCGATACCCTGCGTGGTGTCGCTCATCATCTCGTGCCTATA
>JAISZQ010000312.1 GCA_031269165.1 Spirochaetaceae bacterium | reverse complement strand
CGCGAATGGCGCGAATAAATACGAATAATACATACCCATCAGCGCGTATTCGCAACGCCATGTATGGCGCACATTCGCGTACATTCGCGGACAAAAAAACTAAAAATCTGTGTGATCCGTTGATCACTCTTATATTCCATTGGCTTAAGTTGTTGACAGTGGGAGACTTCCCCCCAACCGAATAGTTACTCGATCCTGTTTCAAAACTCGGTTGGCCTTGACAGCCTCGCCTCTTATCTATTTCGGGTTCTTGACCGGGTTAAAGTCCTTGGTCGCGTTGGCCCATTCCTGATCCATCGTCTTGAGGCCCGCGTCAATCGTGGACACGCCGAGGAACCACTCGCTCACCAGCTTGTAGCAGAAGTTGCGGAAATTGGGCGGCAGTTCGTTCGGGCCGATTTTTTGGTTCCAGCCGAGTTGTTTGTTGTCCGCGGTGGCGGCGATACGCAGAACCTCATCAAACTGTTCGGTTGACGGGTAGGTGTATTTTTCCTTCAGCGAGGAGAGGAAGTTTGACTTGGCAAGGAACTCGGTGTACACGTCTTTGGAGAAGAAATACCGGATGAAGTTGTATATCTCTTCGGCTTTGGCGGGGTCTTTCTGCGCCTCGCCTGAGATCGCCCAACCGGCAGGGAGCGGGCCGCCCGTTACGTTGATGTTGCCGTTATTGTCGGGCAGGGCAAAGAAGCCGAATTCAAACGAAGGGTCGGCCTCCCTGATCTGCTGGAAGACAAAGGGACCGATGAAGTACATGGCCGCCTGTCCGCTTACGAGGATCGAGGGGCATTGGCCCTCTCCGGTGGACGCCCAGCCCTTTTCGACATAGCCCTTCTGGAAAAGCGCGGTGAGGCCGGTCATCGCGGCCTTGATTTCCGGGTCGGTGAAATGCACTTTGTCCTCATACCGGCGGGCGATCCAATCGGGATGCTTCACCGCGACTTCCTGCTGCCAGAAGTAGTTCCACCAGAACCCGATGTGCCAGATGTCCGCGCCGCCCACCACGATGGGCGCGATTCCGGCGGCCTTGATCTTCTCGCACACGTTCAGAAAGTCGCCGTAGGTCTTGATGTCCGCCGCATTGATCCCCAGTTGGTTGAAAACCTTCTTGCTGTAGATGATGCCGTTGGGATAGGACTCGTCGATGGGCGCGGTGTAGACCTTGCCGTCAAAGGGGACGGTCGTTTCAAAAAGCGCCGTGATGTCCGCAGGCAGTTCGCCCAGTTTCCCGGCCCGCACAAAGAGCGGCGTGTCCCGCATCTCGATAAGATCCGGCAGTTCGCCCACCGCGTCCAGCGTCCGTATCGCGTCAAGATACGAGCCCTCGTTGCTCAGTTTCTCCACGATGGTCACATGGGGATTGAGCGCCATGTAGCCTTCGAGCCGCTCGTGCATCAGATCCGCCGTCACCTCGTTTCCCACGGCATACACCGCCGTAATGGTTACCGCCGTTTTGCCCGCGCTTTGCCCGGCATCTTTCTTCGCGCACCCGCCGAGTGCCGCCAGCAATCCCGCCAAAAGACAGGCCCACAAAGTCCCACGATTCCGTTTCATACTGTTCCTCCATAAAAAAAGTTTACCATAGTCATAAACCGTTACCCTCTGTCTTGGTGAATTAAGGGTAACAACACTATTATAAAAGCCTTTGCCGGCGGCCGCATTGCAAAAATCCGGTGAAACATTGCAACTATCCGGTTTTATGCTATAATGGGGTTCGCGGGACGCTCAAGGTTCCGGGAGATACAGAAAAAGGAGGTTCCATGGAAAGGATAGACCGTTTTGACGCTCAGTCTATGTTTCTCACCCACGGCGTCAGTGACGAGCCCTATTACCGGTCGCACCGCCACCCGGAATATGAAATCTTTTATGTTCGTGAGGATCGCGGAGCGGGGGAGGGCGTAATCCGCCGCGTTGAAGGCCATGAATATACCATTCGGCCCGGCGGCCTCCTGTTAATCCCGCCTCATGCTTCCCATGATCACCGGATTCTTTCAAGCGATTCCTACGACCACCTTTCTATTCATTTTCTCCCCGATATGCTGGATAAATCGGATCGTTCCCTGTTCGAGCCGCTCTTTAACCCGCAGCGGGCCTATTATGTGGACGTCTCCGGCACGGCGGGCGTCTTCGCCAACTCCCTTCTGGGATGCATGGACCTGGAGAGGCGCGTCCGGGACCGGGCGATCAAGAGCCGGATAATGGCTATCCTCACCCACCTCTACCAGTTGCACGGCGCGGGCCACGGCGTTACTCCCCAGCGGATTCTCCTCAACAAGCGGGTGCGGGATATGCTTGACTTCATCCAAGACAACCTGCGGGCACCCGTTTCGTTGGACGCCCTTGCCCGGCGTTTCTCCATGAACAAGAACCACCTCAACGACATTTTTCGCGGAGAAACGGGGCTCACCGTGGAACGGTATATCCGCATTCAGCGTCTCTCCATCGCCCGCCAGAACATCGGCGCGGGGATGCAGGCAACCGAGGCCGCCTATGACGCGGGCTTCAACGATTATTCCAACTTTTTCCGGTCCTATAAAGCCTTTTTCGGCTACGCGCCCTCTGCGCCCCCTGCGGGGGAATTGAAAATGGTAAATGGATAATGGAAAATGAGGGAAGGAGCGAGTTGCTCGTGAGAGCGGGCGAGAAGCAATCTGGTGAGAATGCCTTCTCCGCCTGGATTGCTTCGCCGCTTCGCGCCTCGCAATGACGGCATTTTCCATTGCGGGGGAATTGAAAATGGATAATGGAGAATGAGGAGAAGGACGCGAGCCGCTCGTAGAGCGGGCGAGAAGCAATCCGGTGAGAATGCCTTCTCCGTTTGGATTGCTTCGCCGCTTCGCGCCTCGCAATGACGACATTTACCATTTACCATTCTCCATTATCCATTCGCGCGAAGCGCGCGCCCCCTGCGGGGGAATTGAAAATGGTAAATGGATAATGGAAAATGAGGGAAGGAGCGAGTTGCTCGTAGAGCGGGCAAGAAGCAATCCGGGGAGAATGTCTTCTCCATTTGGATTGCTTCGCCGCTCCGCGCCTCGCAATGACGGCATTCTCCATTGCGGGGGAATTGAAAATGGATAATGGAAAATGAGGGGAAGGACGCGAGCCGCTCGTAGAGCGGGCGAGAAGCAATCCGGTGAGAATGCCTTCTCCGCCTGGATTGCTTCGCCGCTTCGCGCCTCGCAATGACGGCATTTTCCATTCGCGCGAAGCGCGCGGGCCAGTCATTGCGAGCGAGCCGCTCGTGAGAGCGGGGGAAGCAATCCGGTGAGAATGCCTTCTCCGCCTGGATTGCTTCGCCGCTTCGCGTCTCGCAATGACGGCATTTTCCATTTACCATTCTCCATTATCCATTCGCGCGAAGCGCGCAGGCCCTTCACGAACTGCACGATTTTTGCTAAGATACAGGGGAATGGGGCTTTTTTCATTGCTTTTCGCGGCGGTGTTTGTGGTGTTTTGGGTTTCGTTTCCGCAAAACAGGCGGTTGTCTCTTTTTCAGGCGGCGACGGCGTGTCTCGCAGGGGCGGTTCTCGCGCTGATCCGGTATGTGGTTATCGCGGAGCCGCGTTTGCGCGATTATGGGCGGCCGCTTTTTGCCGTTGCGTTGTTGTTTCATGTCCTGCCGCCGGTCGCGCTGTCCTCGGCGGTTTTTTGCCTCCTCGGGCGGCTGGGCGTTATCTCGGCGGAACATGACGGCTGGGCATCGTGGCTTCTCCTTGCGCTTGTTCCTTACGGGTTGATTTTCGCGCTGGTGCCGCCGGAGCCGGGAACGGTGAAAGCGTTGGTGTTGTTACCATTTCTGTGGATAACGATGATCGTGGTGATGCGTTTCTTCCATATAAGAGCCGTTCGCACGAGGCATATCGCGGTGCGGATTCTTTTTGCGGTGTGTATGCTTATCCCTCCGTTTCTCGGCGCGGCCGCCTATTATGCGTGGTTTGCGAAGGAGACGGTTTTGCTGATCTGTTGTGTGTTGCCGCTCGCCGCGTTTGCCGTGGTACACTTCCTGCTTGATTACCGGGCGGGCAGATGACGATTCTTTCGTGGGACGAGTTCAGCGGCGGGAAGGGGAACGAGGTGTTTCGGGATAAGACCGCCGTGACGATTGGGGTGTTTGACGGGGTACACCGGGGGCATCAGGTGTTGTTGCAAAAAGTGATTGCGTCGGGGTACGAGCCGGTCGTTGTTACCTTCAAAAACCATCCCCGGAGCGTCGTCGCGCACCGGAAGGCCCCCCGGTTGCTCATCACGGTCGAAGAACGGCTTGCGATTTTTGAAAAAAGAGGGGTTTCTGCGGCCATCCTTATTGACTTTTCTCAAAAATTCAGTATACTGTCAGGAAGGGTGTTTTTAGAGACCGTGTGGAAGAACGCCTCGCCCGCTTATATGGTAATCGGCTCCACGTTCCGGTGCGGGTACCGGGGCGGCTTCGATGCGGCGGAAGTCGCCCGCGTCAATGCGGAGGCGGGAGTGCGGACGGAGATCGTGGAACCGGTGCGGGAGGGCGACCTTCCGGTGAGTTCGAGCCGTATCCGGGAGGCGCTTGCCGCCGGGGACGTTGCCCTTGCCGAGCGTATGCTGGGAAGGGGAGGGGTGACGTTATGTTGAATGTGTGTTATTATTTGCGTATGTCTATAGAGAGGAGAAATGAATGGCTTTAAACCGGGATGAGACAACATCCGTCATTAACAAATTCGGGAAGGATGCCCGCGACACGGGGGCATCACAGGTGCAGGTCGCGCTTTTGACCGAGCGTATCAAGGGGCTTACCGTCCATCGCAACCAGTTCAAGAAGGACAAGTCCGCTGCCCGCAGTATGCAGATTCTCGTCGGCAAGCGGCGGAAACTGCTTCAGTATATGCGGAGGACGAACCTCGACGGGTATCGCGCTTTGATCAAAGAGCTGGGCTTGCGAAAGTAGCTCCGCGCGGTGCGCGAATGGATAATGGTTAATTGAAAATGGATAATGTCGTGTTTTGGAAACGGCACGCGCCCTTCCGATCATTTTCCATTCCCCTGAAAGGGGCGGTTGCGTGCGGTGCGCGAATGGACAATGGTTAATTGAAAATGGATAATGATTGGAAGTTGGGAATGTTTGTCTCACTTCTGTCATTTTCCATTCATCATTTTCCATTTTCAATTCCCCTGAAAGGGGCGGTTGCGCGCGGTGCGCGAATGGATAATGGTTAATTGAAAATGGATAATGATTGGGAGTTGGGAATGTTTGTCTCGCTTCTGTCATTTTCCATTCATCATTTTCCATTTTCAATTCCCCGAAGGGGAGAAGGGGTGGGGGCGTTACGGGGGCTGGCCCCCGTAGAGGGGGTAGCGTAAGACCACGCGGAGGGTGGTTCAAACCGTCGCAGGTTGTGTTTGCTTATATGGTTTGAGTTTGGTCTGGAGCGAGGGGGAGGCTTCCCCCTCCTAAAATGAACTGAGGAATTTTAAGGTAAGGAATAAAGAATTATGGTTAATCGAGTAACGTATCAGATCGGGGGTGAGACGCTCATTCTCGAAACAGGGAAGATTGCGAAACAGGCAAATGGAGCGGTTTTCGCGCAGTATGCGGGGTCGGTGGTTATCGCGACCGTTTGTAGTTCGAGTGAGCCGGTGGAGGGGCTGGATTATGTGCCGCTCACCGTTGACTATAACGAGAAATACTATGCGGCGGGGAAGATTCCCGGCGGTTTTATCAAGCGGGAGAGTCGGCCTAAGGACAAAGAGATTCTGGTTTCGCGGCTGATTGACCGTCCGATGCGGCCGCTTTTTGACAAGCGGTTCGGGCGGGAGATTCAGTTGGTGCCGACGGCGGTTTCGGCGGACATGGTGAACCCGCCGGATATTTTGGCGATTATCGCGGCTTCGGCGGCGGTGCATATCTCGGACATTCCGTTTGGCGGGCCGGTTGCGGGTGTGCGGGTTTGTTCGGTCGGCGGCGAGCTGGTCGTCAATCCCACCTTCGAGCAGATCGAGAAGTCCGACCTTGAGATCGTGGTCGCCGGGACAAAAGACGGGATCACGATGGTGGAGGGCGGCGCGCATGAGGTGAGCGAGGAGTTGATGCTGGCCGCCATCGAGAAGGGGGCGGCGATTGTCTCCGATTTGTGCAAGTTGCAGGAAGAGTTGCGCGGGCTCGCCGGGAAGGAAAAGTTGCCCCTCACCGAGATGAAGGCGGAACTGGAAAACGGCGCGGAGATCAAGAGCGCGGCCTATCCCCGGCTGGAAGAAGCGTGCTTTGTGAAGGCGAAGATGGCGCGGCACGAGGCGGTTCACGCGGTCAAGAACGAGTTTAAGGAAAAGTATGCGGCGCAGCTTGAAGACGAGACGCAGAAGAAGCTCTTTGACGCGCTTTTTGAGGATATGCAGTACGAGATTCTGCGTTCAGGCATTCTCGACAAGGGGGCGCGCGTGGACGGGCGGGGCACGGAGGATATCCGCGACATCACCTGCGAGGTGGGGTTGCTCCCGCGTACGCACGGGTCGGCCCTGTTTACCCGCGGCGAAACCCAGGCTCTCGCGGTAACGACGCTGGGCACGGTGTTTGACGAGCAGGTCTTTGACGACATCGAAGGCGACAAGCGCGAACATTTTATGCTGCACTACAACTTTCCGCCCTATTCGGTCGGGGAGGTGGGCCGTCTGGGGACGGGCCGCCGGGAAATCGGGCACGGTAATCTTGCCCGCAGGTCGCTTGAGGCGATGGTTCCCAGCAAGGCGGAGTTTCCCTACACGATCCGCGTGGTGAGCGAGATCATGGAGTCTAACGGTTCCTCGTCGATGGCGTCGGTGTGCGGCGGCACGCTTTCTATGCTGAACGCGGGGGTGCCGATGAAGAAGCCGGTGGCCGGTATCGCAATGGGCCTTATCACCGAGAGCAACGAGCCGGGGGCGCGGTACGCGATTCTTTCCGACATCTTGGGCGACGAAGACCATCTGGGCGACATGGATTTCAAGGTCGCGGGTACGGAAGACGGCATCACGGGGTTCCAGATGGACATCAAGATCGCCGGGGTGAGTACGGAAATATTGAAAAACGCGCTTGACCAGGCGAAACGCGGGCGGCTCCACATTCTGGGCATCATGAACCAGACGGCGAACAAGCCCGCCGAGAAGATCAGCGAATACGCGCCGAAGATCATCACGATGAAGATCGATGTGGACAAGATCGGCGCGCTCATTGGACCCGGCGGCAAGAATATCAAGGCGTTGTGCGAGCAGTACAGCGTGAAGATCGACACGGCCGACGACGGCACGGTAACGATTTTTGCGAAAAACGCCGCCGATGCGGAAAACGCGCAGAAATCGGTTCACGGTATTGTCGACGACCCGGAAACCGGCATCGTGTATCAGGGCGTGGTGCGGCGTATCATGGACTTTGGCGCGTTTGTCGAGATTCTTCCCGGCAAGGAGGGCCTCGTGCATATCTCGAAGCTGTCCCGCGAGCGGATCGACTCGGTCGGCGACATTCTCCGCGAAGGTCAGGAAATCCCGGTGAAGCTGATGGAGATTGACAAGATGGGACGGCTCAACCTGTCCTACATCGACGCGATCGACCCCGACGGCGCACCGGCCTACGAGCCCCGGCACGAGTCTCGTCCTCCGCGAAGCGGTGGCTATGACCGTCCCCGGCGCGACGGGCACGGTGATCGGGGCGACCGAGGCGGACGCGGCGGGGATCGGCCCCGGTACCGATAGGTTGCGCGCGGCGCACGAATTGAAAATAGATAATGGAGCCTGTTCCAAAACTCGGTTAGTTTTGACAGGCTCATGTAGTTTCTCAGGCCAAAGCCTCGTTAAAGCATGGCTTTAGCCTTGCAAAACTACGTTTTTAAAGGTTGCTGTTCCAAAA
>JAISZQ010000197.1 GCA_031269165.1 Spirochaetaceae bacterium | reverse complement strand
CCGTGACAGATGATGTCCGCCCCGTCTTCTCCGGTGTAACTGCGGGGGGCGCGGTAGACGCTGACGAGCACCTCGTCGATACGAGCGCGGATTTCGGGCGGCGTCGTTTCCGCGCGGTCATCATTGCCGCCGCTTGGGATCGGGGGCGTTGCGGGGGGGTGCCTCCAACCCTCAACATCCGGTTTCGGGTTTCCGGCCCGGGGCGCACGCGGTATTGCGTCCGTCCAAGGACGCTTGTGGTGTGCCCACAAAACCATGCGCCGCATGGTTTTGTCCCCGCAGAGGGGGTCGCGGGCGTTGCCCGCTTCTGGAGTTTCGGGCAGGGCTTCGCCCCGCTTCTCCGAAACTCCACGACAGGGATCAAGAAGGTCTTGCGCGAGGGGGATCGGGGGGCGTTGCGGGGGGACTCCCCCGCTGAGGGGGGTAGCGAAGGACCGCAGGGCCGGAGCGAGGGGGGAGGCTTCCCCCTCCTTCATTATCCAGCCGTAGATGATGGTGTTGCCGGGGGCTTCGCGGAGGGCGGCCGGGCGGGAAAAGACGCGCGCGAGGAGGTCGAGGGAGCCGGGGCCGGTGGTTCTGATGACGGCGAGGGCGGCGGGGCCGGGGGCGGTGGCGAGGGCGGCGATGGGGGCAAGGTCGGTGTAGGACGGCTTGGGCATGAGGATAGTATTCTGTATACGGGGAATCGTTTCAATCGGGGTTCGTTTGCAACGGGATGCCTGGCGTCAAGTTAATCGGCGTTTCATCAGGGTTTAACGTCTTTCCAAAAGGCACACCGCGACGGCTTCGACGGCTTCGCCCCGGCCTATCGCGTCTGAGCCTTCGCCGGTTTTGCCTTTCAGGAAGATCGGACCGGGGCCGGTTCCGAGGACGCGGCCAAGCGTCTCGCGGATTTTTTCGCGGTGGGGGAGCACGGCGGGCCTTTCGCAGGACACCACGCAGTCGATGTTGACGATGATCCAGCCTTCGCCGCGCAGTTTTTCCCACACGATAGACAACAGTTCGAGTGAGGCGGCGTCTTTCCACGTGTCGTCGGCGGGCGGGAACAACGCGCCGATGTCGCCTGAGCCGGTTGCGCCGAGCAGCGCGTCGATGACGGCGTGAATGAGAACGTCGCCATCTGAGTGGCCGAGTTCGCCCTTTTCAAACGGGATTTCAACGCCGCCGAGGACGAAACGCCGCCCTTCCACAAGCCGGTGCAGGTCCCGTCCCAGTCCGATTCTCAACATAGACACACTCCCGATACCGGTAAATGTGCGGGCAGGTCTTCCGGGAAGGTGATTTTTTTGTTGGCCGCTTCGCCGGGGACGGCGGCGATCTTCATCTGTGGCCAGGCAAACGCCCACACTTCCGCGTCGTCGGTGAATTCGTCGTTTTTTGCCGCCCTCTCCGCCTTCGCCGCGTGCTCGTGGGCTTCCATGAGGGGTTCAAACCGGAAGCCCTGCGGGGTCTGCGCGAAGACGACGCATTTACGGCGGGGATGTCGGGTGATGAAGCCGGAAATCGCGCCGTCACCGGTTTCCGCGTTGTCGAGGATTTTTGGGGTTTCGATGACGGGAACCACGGGGATGGCCGCGCCGTGAACACGTGCCGCGCCGATCACCGCGTTGATGAGGGACGCGCTCACCCAGGGACGCGCGCCGTCGTGGATCAGCACCAAGTCATAGTGTTCGCCGTCTGCTTGAAGGACTTGGAGATAACGGAGCGCGCGGTACACGGAAGTCTGCCGGTTCTCTCCGCCCCGCACGAAAACAATGCCGGGCAGTCCGCCGAGCCCTTCAGGTAACGCGGCGCGGGCCTCGTCTTCGGCGTTATCACGGCCGGGCGGCACGGTGACGATGATCTTCGAGACGGCGGGAACTTCGGCAAACGCACTCACCGCCGAGCCCAGCACGGTAAGCGGTCTGCCGTCCCCGTCGGTATAGCCCGGCAGCATGCGGTATTCCTTTTTCACGGCGGGCTGTGATACCGAGCCGCCCATCCTCGCCGACGACCCTGCCGCCGTCACAATCGCCGCGACACGAAAGGGTTGGCCGCTCTTCATGCCCTTATCTCAGTGGCTTTCGAGTTTTTGATGAATGAGGCTTTCGATCTCATCTTTGGGCCGTCCCAGCGAAACGGACAACTCGTCCTGAAAGAGCTTCAACGCGGAGTCGTAGAGTTTCCGCTCCATGATGGGCAACTCTTTCACCTTGCTCCGGTTGTAGAGCGACCGGACGATCATTGCGATGTCGAGCACCGTCCCCTTGCGAAGCAACTCGAGGTTCATCTGATACCGCATCTTCCAGTCGCTTGGATTGGGCTCGCCGACTTCCCCCATGCGTTCCAGCGCCCGCTCGGCCTCCTCAGGCGACACGATCGAACGAATACCAAGCTCCTCCGCCTTCATAACCGGGGCCATGACGGTCATATCGGTCACTTCGAGGTAGATGTTGTAGTAGAGAATTTTTTTTCCATTAAACTCCCGCTCGACAACGCCCTGAATGACCCCGACGCCCTGACTCGGATAAACGACCTTTTCGCCAACCGCATACTGCTTCATATTATCTGCCATGTCTGCTACAATACTATCATAATGAATCGTGCAAGTCAACCACCCGTGTGCGCGCGGTGCGCGAATGGATAATGGGAAATGGAGAATGGAAAATGATAGGAAGAAAACACGAGCAGTCCTCAGAATACGACATTTTCAATGATCCATTATCAATTCCTCTGATTGGACAGGTGGGGGAAGTCTCCCCCTCGCTCCAGACTTGCTCCATTTATCTCGGTGGAGTTTTGCCACGCAAAACTCCTAAAAGAATTGCGAAGGGCCTACGGCCCGGAGCAATTCTTACGCTACCCCCTCTGCGGGGACAAAACCAGTATGGTTTTGTGGGCGTACCCCAAGCGTCCATGGATGGACGCATTACCGAAGCACACCGTAGGTGTGCCGCGCCCCGGCCCGGAAGTCCGAAGCAGGACGCTGAGGGCTGTAGGGAGATCCCCGCAACGCCCCCATCTCCCGTGGATAGTTTATTGACGCGGCTCAACAGGTATCGAAAAAACGGGCGCGGACAAAGGGTTTTTGCCTCCCTTGTTTTTTTCATCGGGGCAATCTTTCTTTCCTGTGCCGCAACGCCATCGGTTGTCCCGCCGCCGGACATTCCGGCTCTTTCTCCCGCTCCTGTTCAGCCCCCGCAGCCCTTACCGCCGGAACAGTTACCACCGCCTGTTTCCCCGCCGCCGGACACGCAAACAGTTTCTCCCGATCCTGCCCAGCCCGTATCCCCGGAACCGTTATCTCCGCTGTCTCAGCCGTCTCCACCGTCTCAGCCACCGCCACCGCCGTCTCCGCCGCCTTCGCTATCGATTGAACTTGTCGCCGTGGGGGACAATCTCATCCATATCCAGATTATCGATTCCTCGTTGATCGTAACGGACGCAAAACCGGCATACAACTTCGACCCGATTTACCAGTATATAAAAGAAGATATTGAAAAGGCCGATGTCGCGTTCCTCAATCAGGAAACGCTTTTCGCGGGTGAGGCGTTCGGGTTTTCAGGTTATCCCCAGTTCAACGCGCCGGTTGCGCTGGGCCAGACGATAACCAATCTTGGGTTTGACGTGGTGAATCACGCGACCAACCACATCATGGACAAGGGCGAGGCGGCGGTTCGCGCAACCATTGACTATTGGGAAGAGCGGCCCGATGTCGCCTATCTGGGCATTCATGCGTCCGAGGAGGCGCGGAAGGTTCCGAAAATCGTCGAAAAGAACGGCATCAAGTTGGGGTTTCTCTCCTATACCTACGGCACGAACGGCCTTCCCGTGCCGAAAAACGCGCCCTACCTTGTCTCGCTCATCGACTCAGGCGTTATGGCACAAGAGATTGACGCGCTCCGTCCGTTCTGCGACTATCTCATCGTGTCGATGCATTGGGGCGACGAGTACGACCACACCCCGACCAAACGGCAGGAGGCGCTTGCCGTTTTCCTTGCTGAACACAACGTCGATCTCGTGCTGGGCCATCATCCCCACGTCTTGCAGGAGATGCGCCAGATCAAACGGCCCGACGGCGGCGAGATGCTCGTCTACTTTTCGCTGGGAAACTTTGTCTCCGCGCAGAACCGCCTCCCGACCCTGCTCGGTGGCATGGCAAGGGTAAGGCTGGTGAAAGATAACGGCGGAACGCGCTGGGAAGCCGCCTCCCTTACGCCGCTGGTTACCCATTACGAGAAAGGCTATACCGGGTTCCGCGTCTACCGCTTCGAGGACTATACCGATGCCCTAGCCGCCCGCCACGGTTCCGGCGTGATGGACGTGGACAAACTCAAAGGGATCATCAAAAACGTCATCCCATTCGCCACAGACAAACACGAATGAAGAAAAGTTCGGAGTAAAAAATCTGCGTACATCCAAGAGCCCGTTCCAAAACCCCACGAGGTTTTTTCCTCGCTGTGATTCGGGGGCGTTACGGGGGTGGTAAACCCCCGTAGAAGGGGGTAGCGTAGGGCGTAGACCGAAGCGAGGGGGAAGACGCGGCAACCTGTTGCCGCTCCCCCTTTAGCGGGGTTTTAGAACAGCCTCCCAAGATAAACGCAAGGAGGCGGCAATATAATCGCCGTTATAGTCGTTCTCCTTAAGAATACCTAAAGAGGGGGACGGCAACAGGTTGCCGCGTCTCCCACTGTCAACAACTTAAGAGGTTTGGTCCGCGGATTGACGCGGATTTTCACGGATTTAATCCGCCCGTCATTGCGAGCGGAGCGAAGCAATCCAGTGTGAATGCCCTCCCCGGCTAGATTGCTTCGCCAACGGCAACTATGTTGCCGCAGGCTCGCAA
>JAISZQ010000178.1 GCA_031269165.1 Spirochaetaceae bacterium | reverse complement strand
GGGGCGAAAACCGGAGGAATACCAAAAGATACATGAGGGGAAACAACTTGAGCTGTTTCCGTATCAGAATAAAGCATGAAGGTTAAAGATACCGCAGGGCTTGCCCTGCGGAGGTTCATTCAAACGAGAACGGAACCATTCAGCCGTCACCGCGATTCTTTGGAGAGGGGGCGCGACATTATTTTCCCTTATCCCTTATCCACTTTCCCTTCCCCGAAGGTACCCCGGTCCACACGAGGCGGTAGCGGAGAAAGAACTCCGAACCCAGCACAAAAAAGATGATGATCCCTTGAAGGACGAGGGAGATGGACGCGGGGATCTGGAGGCTGCTCTGAAGAAAGTTGCCGCCCTGGATCAGCAGGGAAAACAGGAAGGACGTAACGATGATCGAGGACGGGTTGAGGCGGGCAAGCCAGGTGGTGATGACCGAGGTGAAACCGAGGCCGCCTGAGAGTTGGTCCGAGAGGGAACGTTCCACGGCCGAGGCCTGCAACATTCCCGCCACGCCGCAGAGGCCGCCTGAGATCAGGATGGCGATGATCATCACGCGGAAAATCGGGATTCCCGCATACCGTGCGGTCGCCTCGCTTTCGCCCAGCACGTCGATTTCATAGCCCAGTTTTGTCCGCTTGAGCAAGAGGGCGAGGAGGATCGCGAGACAGAGGGTTATCACCCAGCCGATATGGATGCCGAAGAGATTCGGCGGGACGGCGTTGCTGCTGAACGGGGCGATCTTGGGGAAGCCCATGCCTTGCGGGTCTTTCCACGGGCCGTACTGGAGATAGGACACCCACTTGGCGGCCACATAGTTGAGCATCAGCGTCACGAGGGTCTCGCTCGTTGAAAACCGGACCTTTAACAGTGCCGGAATCAGCGCCCAAAGGCCGCCGAACACAAAACCCGCGAGGAACATACAGGTGAGTAACAACGGGGAGGGCATCGCGGGGAAAGAAAAGGCGACGAGGGAGGCTCCATACGCGCCCAAGTAAAACTGCCCTTCCTGGCCGATGTTCCAAAACTTCATCCTGAACGCCACGGCGGTGCCCAGCGAAAGTATTCCCAGCGGAATGGCCTTGTGGATTGTTTCGCGGAAACGGTAGGCCGTCCCCAGCGAACCGGCGATGATCTTGGCGAATACGTCCAGCGGGTTGTATCCGATGAGCAGGATAAAAAGCGCGGAGGCCGCGAGAGCCGCGATGATGGCGAGGGCGCGCTGGAGGTTTTCCCGAAAACCGGTAAGTTCCGGCCGTGACACAATCCGTATCATGAACGCCCCTCCTTTTTGCCCCCACCTGCCGTGGAGGCGATAGAGTCCGTTGTTGCGGGAAGCGTCTCGGTGCCCCCTTCGGGGGCAAGACCGCGCCCTCTCTCCCCCGAAGGGGGAGCCGCCGCGCCGCCTGCCGTGAAGGCGATAGAGTCCGTTATGGGGGGAAGCGTCTCGGTGCCCCCGTCGGGGGCAGGACCGCGCCCAAGTGCCTCCACAGCAGGTGGCGGAGCCGTATGGCCCAGCATCATCGCGCCTAAGTCTTCTTTAGTAGTAGAGCGGGGATCGACAACGCCCATCACCGCCCCGGCATGGATCACCATGATCCGGTCGCAGAGTTCCCGCAACACGTCCAAGTCTTCGCCGAGATACAAAATCGCCACCCCCTTCTTTTTCTGCTCGTTGAGCATATCGTAGATGCTGTAGGACGCGCCGATGTCGAGTCCCCGCACGGGGTAGGCGGTGATCAGCACCTGCGGTTCAAGCTCGATCTCCCGACCCAGCAACACCTTCTGAATGTTCCCGCCCGACAGTTTCCGCACCGGATGGGCCACCGAAGGCGTGGATATATCGTAACGTTCAACGATCTTTTCCGCCAGAATGCGGCCGCCCTGCCGGTCAACAAAAATCCCCGGCGGCTTCTCGTAGGAACGGAGAAGCACGTTGTCGGTAATGTTCATGCCCGCAACGAGCCCCATCCCCAGCCGGTCCTCCGGCACAAAACTCATCGCCACCCCGCGATTCTTGATGGCACGGGGCGAGAGTCCCGCCATATCCTCGCCCCGAAACAGAACCGCGCCGCTTTCCGCCCGGCGGAGGCCCGTGAGGATCTCGCAGAGTTCCCGTTGCCCGCTTCCGGCAATCCCCGCGATGCCGAGAATCTCCCCGCCGTATAGTTCAAAGGACATATCACGCAGCACGTTCACGCCCTCGGCGTTCCGGTAGTTGAGAGAACGCGCTTCCATGAAGGGCTTGCTATTTGCGTGCGGAACGGGTTCCTCGCGGCGAATCTCCAGAGACACGCTTGCCCCCACCATCATCTCGGTCAACTCCCGCACCGATGTTTCCGCCGTCTTCACCGTCCCGACCGCCTTTCCCTTCCGCAACACCGTCACCCGGTCGCTAATCTCCAACACCTCGTTCAACTTGTGGGTAATGATGATGATAACGTTTCCGGCCTCCTTCATGTTCCGCAACATTGCGAAAAGGGACCTGATCTCTTGCGGTGTCAGCACCGCCGTCGGCTCGTCAAGAATAAGCGCCTCGGCCCCCCGGTAGAGCACCTTCAAAATCTCCACCGTCTGCCGCTCCGAGACCGACATATCGTAGACCTTCTTGTCGTGCGTCACATGGAGCCCGAATTGTTGTTCCAGGCGTGCGATTTTTTGGTTGATCCGCTTCTTATCGACAAACGGATGAAACGGGTTGATAAAAGGATGAGCCGCATTGATAGAAGGAGTAACCGGATTCGTCCCCAAGCCGCCCCGCCGCTCCCCAAGCCCAATATTCTCCCACGCCGTCATCACCGGAATCAGCTTGAAATGCTGGTGTACCATCCCCACCCGCGCCGCGATAGCGTCCAGAGGCGACCGGAAGACCTGAGCCTTCCCCCCGATCGCAATCGACCCCGCGTCAGGAATATAAATCCCCGATAGCATATTCATCAGCGTGCTCTTCCCCGACCCGTTCTCCCCCAGCAGCGCGAGAATCTCCCCCCGCTCCGCCTGAAGGCTCACGTCGTCGTTCGCCAGCACCGTGGCAAACCGTTTTGAAATATGGGCCATCTCGATATAAGCCACGATTCCCCCTTTTGCATATATAATATAGGTAGGAGGAATTCGCGGTAAATTACCGCGGTAGTTTACCGCGACAACACACGTTGCTGACCCCGCGCTCAAGCCCCCGCTACCGTTACTGCTCTCCCTCTACGGTACCCCCGAAGGCGACCCGCAGACTTGCCCGGCGTCACAGGCACTCTGCCCCCTGGTGCCAACTCCCCTCCGTTTATCTGAATAAATCCGCGTTTTCCCTACGGGCCGGGAGCCATCTGTTCAAGTTGTTCGACCGTGTAGCCCTGTTTCATTAAATCCAATACCTTCCGCCAGGCGTTTTTCTCGCCTCTGACCTCGCCTATGGCTATGCCTTCAGCCTCGCCTCTTGCCTCGCCTTCAGCTTCACCTATGGCTATGCCTTCGGCTACGCCGCGCTCCTGCCACTTGGCGGCCAGGCCGAGTTCTTCCATGAGCGCATCAAAGGGTAATGCCTCGTCTGCCATTTCTCTGTTTCCCTACGGGCCGGGAGCCATCTGTTCAAGTTGTTCGACCGTGTAGCCCTGTTTCATTAAATCCAATACCTTCCGCCAGGCGTTTTCCTCGCCGATGGCCTTGCCTCTGGCCTCGCCTCTGGCCTCGCCTCTGGCCTCGCCGATGGTCTCGCCTCTGGCCTTGCCTATGGCTATGCCTTCAGCTACGCCGCGCTCCTGCCACTTGGCGGCCAGGCCGAGTTCTTCCATGAGCGCATCAAAGGGTAATGCCTCGTCTGCCATTTCTAATACCTCCTGCATGGTTTTCAAGTTTGCGTTTATCAGAGCGTATAAGTACGCCGATAACGCTGTCCTTCTGCCTTCTTTCCGGCTCGCTTCTAATATAGCGTCTGCGGCCGTTTTGTTCAAGTCTTTTGTCAGCCCTTTGAACCACAGGTTTTCTGAAAGGGGCAGTTTCTTACACTCTATGATCTGGATAGCCGCCAAATACCCGGATATGACATATACGCCGGGGGAAGTTTCCTCCACGCGGCGGCCCTCATCTTCTTCGAGATATTTAAGCAACTCCCTCGGATAGCGGGTTTCCACGATGGTGAGGGTCATATCCTTGATAAAGTTCCGGTTAAGGGCGGCGTAGAGGTAGGTGTACGCCAGTGCTTTGTAGAAGTCGTGTACGGAAAAGTAATCGTCCGGGCTTTTGTATTCAAGGACATTGACCTTCCTGAAAATCCGAGCGAAGTTTTTTTCGATTGCCCTTTCCGATGCTTTTTTGATGACGACCATGTCGATTTTCAGCGGCTCGGCAGTAAGGGGGAATTCGGACTGAAATTCGAGCATGTCGCTGTATTGTTCCAGTTCCAATTTGACCGCCTGAACAAAGGCGGGATGCCACGGGATAGCGGAAGTGTCAATATTCTGATCCACGAAGAAAACGCTCCTTTATGTATCGGGGTAAGAGCCTGTTCAAAATCTCAGCAAAAAGGGGGACGGCAACAGGTTGCCGCGTCTCCCCCTCGCTCCGGTCTTGCGCCCTCCGCCACCCCCTCTACGGGGACAAAACCATGCGGTGCATGGTGGCCAAGCGTTGCTTGGCTTAGTGGGCGTACCCCAAGCGTCCACGGATGGACGCATTACTGAGTACGCCCCGGCCGGAAACCCGAAACAGGACGTTGAGGGTTGTAGGCCAAACCCCCGTAACGCCCCCGAATCACAGCGGCGGCTTGCGTCCCGCAGGGTTTTTGAACAGGCTCTCAGGAAATATGCAGGGCACGGGAAAAAACGAATGAGGCTGTTTCAAAACCTCACGTTTTGAAACAGCCTGGAACCACGGATGACGCAAATTTGATAAAGAACGTTGAATAAAAATCCGGGCAATCTGCGTAATCTGTGGACCTCTTCTTAGTTCGAGATAACGCCGATAACGCCCTTCACAAACCAGCTCATGTTCCAGATCTCGTCATCCGTCATCTTCGTACCCGCCGGCACCTTCACGACGCCGGACTGGTCGGTGAGCGGACCGGTAAACGGTTCCAGCGTTCCCGCCTTGATCTTCGCCTCGGCATCGGCAACGGCCGGCGCTGTGCGGGGATCGTTGTTCGCCGTGAGCGTGTCAAGCGTCACCGTGCCGTTGGAAAAACCTTCCCAGTAGGCGCGGGCCTTCCACGTGCCGTCGAGGACTTTCTTCACGTCGTCCACATAGAACACTTCCCAGTGGAAGAGCGGCGCGGTAAGATAGGCGCGAGGCGCGGCAGTCGGCGTGGCAACGTTGTAGCCAATCGCGGCGGCTCCCCGTTCCTGAGCGGCAATTTGCGGAGCCGTGGTGTCCTGATGCTGGGCAATCACGTCGCACCCCTTGTTGAGAAGCTCGATAGCCCCCTGCTTCTCCACTGCCGGATCGTACCACGTGTTTGTCCAGATCACCTCAACCGTCGCGTTGGGATTCACCGACTGAACACCCAGCGTAAAGGCGTTGATCCCCCGAATAACCTCAGGAATCGAGAATGCGGCCACATAGCCGATCTTGTTCACCGTCGTCTTGTACCCAGCCGCGATACCCGCAAGGTAGCGGGCCTGATACGCTTTGCCAAAGTAGGTCGAGACGTTCTCCGCCCGCTTGTACCCCGAACAATGGCCAAAGTACACATTGGGGAAATCCGCCGCGACCTTGATTGTCCAGTCCATAAACCCGAAACTCGTGGTGTAGATCACGTTACAACCCTGATCGATCAAGTCCCGAATCGTCTTCTCGCAGTCCGCATTTTCCGGCACATTCTCGACATAGACCGTCTTTATCCCCAGCGCCTCAATCGCCAGACGGCCCTTGTCGTGCGCCTGGGTGTATCCCTCGTCGTGGATACTCCCAATGTAGACAAAACCAACCTTGATATTGTCCCGGGACGGCTTAGCCGCCCCGCCCGTTTCAGTGCCGGAAGCCTTGCCCCCGGCAAACACCGACAGGGCCATCACCAGCCCTAACATAACAACCATAATTTTTTTCATGGTTCCTCCTTAAAATATGGCCTTACCATAAACGAATGGCGAAAAAGTTACAAGAGGGTGCGCGCTTCGCGCGAATTGAAAATGATACATGGATAATGGAAAATGATCGGAAGGACACGGACAGCCTTCCTGCCACGACATTTTCAATTCTCCATTATCCATTCGCCGCAGGTGTTGCCCCGCCCCATCTCGTAACGTGTACCTATAAATTTGTACCTAAACTGGTGCTTTTTTCACGTTTTTGCGGGGTACCGCCGTAGTACATCGAAATAAAATCTAACTCTACGTAAGTCTAATTCCTGTCTAAACTTAGACTTAATCTATGCTTATTTAGGTTTCTGACAGCTTTTGGGCTATTTCCTAACTCTTTACCCTGCATAGAATTAGCCCTTTGCCTAAATTCTTGTAATATGACAACTTAGTCTGTTTGGGTTAGATTTTTATTTCGATGTACGTCTTTTTTTGAGTTAGAATAATTTCGATGTACTGCGTTCTCTTGTCAACAAGCCCGTAACACACTACACTTATCCCATGCTTGATAAAGTTTTTAAGGCCCTATTCGGCACGCAGAGTGAGCGGGATGTACGCGCGCTCTTGCCGGTGGTGAAGGCCGTCAACGATAAAGAGGAGTGGGCACGGAGTCTAGCCGACAGCGCGTTTGCCGCTGAAAGCGAGCGTTTTCGGGAACGCTACAAACAGGGCGAGAGCCTCGATGCGTTTTTGCCGGAGGCGTTTGCCCTGGCGCGGGAGGCGGCGCGGCGGAAACTCGGCGAGCGGGCCTACGACGTGCAGGTGATGGGGTCTATCGCGCTGCACCAGGGGAAGATCGTCGAGATGAAGACCGGTGAGGGGAAGACGCTGATGAGTGTTGCGGCGACCTACCTCAACGCGCTTTCCGGCAAGGGGGTTCATGTCGTTACGGTGAACGACTATCTTGCCGAGCGCGATACCGCGTGGATGAAGCCGGTGTTTGACCTGCTGGGCGTGTCGGTGGGGACGATTCTCTCCAATATGGACAATGAGCGGCGCAGGTTTAACTATGCGTGCGACATCACCTACGGCACGAACAACGAGTTCGGCTTTGACTATCTCCGCGATAATATGCTCTTGACGCTCGCCCAGCGGGTACAGCGCGGTCATCACTTCTGCGTGGTTGACGAGATCGACTCGATTTTGATTGACGAGGCGCGTACCCCCCTCATCATTTCCGGCGCGGCGGAGGACGACACGTTCAAGTTTTCCGAAGTTGACAGGTTGCTGGGGACGCTTGCGGAGGTGACGAAGAAGCCTGACGGCGACTATCCCGACGAGACGCAGGGCGAAGAGGTGGTGGGCGATTACAAGCTCAACGAGAAGAACAAGAACGTGAGTTGGACGAACGCGGGTCTTAGCAAAATTGAGGGGTTGCTCGTAAAGCGCGGGCTTATCAAGGGCGCTATCGTGGACGAGGGGAACTTTGAGTATCTGCACTACTTCACCCAGGCGATGCGGGCGCACAAACTCTTCCATAAAGACGTCGATTATGTGGTGCAGGACGGGCTGGTGCAGATTGTCGATGAGTTTACCGGGCGCGTTCTCTATGGCAGGCGGTATTCGGACGGGCTCCACCAGGCGATTGAGGCGAAGGAGCATATCCGCATCGCCGCCCGCAACCGCACGATGGCGACCATCACGTTTCAGAACTTTTTCCGTTTGTACAAGAAGATCTCCGGTATGACCGGGACGGCGGACACCGAGGCGGCGGAGTTTCATAAGATATACAACCTTGATGTGGTGGTGATTCCGACGAATGTCCCGGTCGTCCGCCAGGACGAGAATGATGTTATCTATCTCAACGAGAGCGACAAGTTCAACGCGCTCGGTAATGAGATTCAAGAGGCGCACAAACGGGGCCAGCCGATGCTGGTCGGCACGGTGTCGATCGAAAAGAGCGAGAAACTGTCCACGTTGCTCACGCGGCGCGGGGTGCGGCACGAGGTGCTGAACGCGAAGAACCATGCCCGCGAGGCGGCCATCATCGCGGAGGCCGGGGCAAAAGGCGCGGTTACGATCGCCACCAACATGGCGGGCCGGGGCACCGACATAAAACTCGGTGGCAACCCCGAACATCGCGCCCGCAAGATCGCCGGAACCAACGCCGACGAGAAACGGTACGCCGAAGTGCTGGAGGCTGAGCGGGAAAAGTGGAAGGCGGACAGCGAGGAAGTGAAAAAACTCGGCGGCCTCTATGTTATCGGTACGGAACAGCACGAAAGCCGCCGTATCGACAACCAGTTGCGCGGACGGTCGGGGCGGCAGGGCGATCCGGGCCGGTCCAAGTTTTTCATCTCGATGGACGACGAGCTTATGCGGCTTTTCGGCGGCGAGAAGATGAAGTCCCTGATGGCGAAGATCGGCATGGAGGGCGGCGAACCGATTTTTCACCCCATGCTCAACAAGGGCATCGAACGCGCCCAGACGAAGGTGGAGGAGCGTAACTTTGAAATCAGAAAGCACTTGCTTGAGTATGACGATGTGCTGAACCAGCAACGGAAGTTCATCTACGAACAGCGCGACGCTATCCTCACCGATGAAAACCTGAAACAACGGGTGAACGACACGAGCGCGGGAATGGTTTCCGTGATGATGACCCGTTACAAGGATGCGGCCCGGCACGACGGGCAGACAGCCCTCTCCGCCCTCGCCTCGGAACTGAAACAGAAGTTTAACTATGTTTTGGACGTATCCGGCAAACCCGGTTCGCCTGAAACGGGCGTTTCTCTGGAACCGGGCGTTTCTTTGGAAACGCTTGAAAAGGAGATTGTCGCGGGGCTTGAAAGAGACCTTGCCGACAAGGAAGCGCTGATCGGCACTGCCAACTTGAACGCTTTCATCCGGGCCTATTACTTGCAGTCCGTCGACCGCAGATGGCTTGACCATCTGGAAAACATGGAGGCGTTGCGCGAGGCGGTTTATCTCCGGCACTACGCCCAGAAAAACCCGCTCACCGAGTATAAACTGGAGGGCTTTCAGATTTTCGACACGATGGTGGACAGCATCCGGGAAGAGATCGCCTCCCGCATTCACCTCATCCGCATCCAGCAAGGTGGCGAGCGTCCGGCGGCCCCGACGGCCCGCACGATGTCCGCGACCCATTCCGGCGTGGAAGCTTTTGGCGGCGGCGCGGCGCAACAACCCGGGGGCACAGGCCCGGCCCAAAGAGCCGTCACGGTAAAACGCTCCGTCCCCAAAGTCGGCAGAAACGACCCCTGTCCCTGCGGCTCA
The DNA here is from genome assembly GCA_031269165.1 of Spirochaetaceae bacterium. Lineage (GTDB taxonomy): Bacteria > Spirochaetota > Spirochaetia > Treponematales > Breznakiellaceae > JAIRNN01. Next base: position 804 of record JAISZQ010000178.1, on the reverse strand, counting down.
GGCAAAAAGTACAAGCATTGTCATGGGCGGTAGGCCATGACAATGCCCATTGCCACGGGCGTTAGGCTTCGGCGATGCTATCTCTATGCCTCTCATTGAAGGCAGCGTGTCGATGGACGCGCGCCTCTTGGGATGAGTGCTGTTTGGCGAGCGGCAGTTGGCGGAGATAGGAGAAACACGATAATCACGATAACCTCCATCCCCTTGTAACTTGAGGCTGTTCCAAAACCTCAAGTTTTGGAACAGTAGCCTTTCAAAGGCGCGGTTTCATAAGGCTAAAACCCGGCTTTAGCCCGGTTTCAGGGGAGGGCGGCTCAAATTGTGGGCTTAGAGCCTGTTCAATAACCCCGCAGGATGTCCGCCTCCACTGTGATTCGGGGGCGGGGCGAACCCTGCGGGTCGCCTTCGGGGGTCTGGCCTACAACCCTCAACGTCCTGTTTCGGGTTTCCGGCCGGGGCGTACTCAGTCCTGCGTCCATCCATGGACGCTTGGGGTACGCCCACAAAACCATACATGGTTTTGTCCCCGTAGAGGGGGTAGCGGAGGACGGCTCAAAGCATTGCGGGGGACAATACCCCGCAATGCTTTGAGCAGGCCGTAGCGAGGGGGAAGGCTTTCCCCTGTCAACAACTTAAGCAAATGGAATATAAGAGTGGTCAACGGATTACACAGATTTTTAGTTTTTTGTCCGCGAATGTACGCGAATGTATGCGAATGCGCGCTGATGGGTATGTATTATTCGTATTTATTCGCGCCATTCGCGGACCAAAATTCTTAAGTTGTTGACAGTGGGAGACTTCCCC
>JAISZQ010000029.1 GCA_031269165.1 Spirochaetaceae bacterium | reverse complement strand
ACTGGATTGCTTCGCTCGGCAATGTGCCGCTCATTCGCAATGACGGACTGGGGCGGGTACTGTTTAGAAATCGGTTGCCGACCGGGTAGCAACACCAAACAGCACGCCTCTTGGCGGGTAGTGTTTAGATAGCGGCCCCCCGTCATTGCGAACCCGTAGGGTGAAGCAATCCAGACGAAGCGGCGGCCTCCCCACTGGATTGCTTCGCTCGGCAATGTGCCACTCGCTCGCAATGACGGACTGGGGCGGGTACTGTTTAGAAATCGGTTGCCGACCGGGGTAGCAACACCAAGCAGCACGCCTCTTGGCGGGTATTGTTTAGTGAGCGGCAATCGGCGGGGAAAACCACACCGCAGAGCACGCCTCTTGGGACGGGTACTGTTGAGCGAGTGATTGTCGGCGGGGAGAGCGACACCACAGAGCACGCCTCCTTTGAGCGGATACCGTTTAGTGAGCGACCCCACGTCATTGCGAACCCGCAGGGTGAAGCAATCCAGACGAAGCGACTTTTCCACTGGATTGCTTCTCTTCGCTCGCAATGACGGACAGGGGGCGGGTACTGTTTAGCAAGCGGCCCTCCGTCATTGCGAACCCGCGGCAACACAGTTGCCGTTGGTGAAGCAATCCAGACGAGGCGGCCTTTCCACAAGCGCAACGCGAAGCGTTGAGCCGATTGCTTCGCTCGGCAATATGCCGCTCGCTCGCAATGACGGACGGGGGCGGGCACCGTTGAGAAATCGGCAAGCAGTAGGGGGTGCCCCCATAACGGCACCGTCCCCAAGTGCCATCCCCAAGACATCGTGACGCCCGGCATCGTAACACCCTGCTCCCCATCACGGTGACGGTTGAATAGTTACAAACCTGCCGCCGTTTGCGGCGCAATCTGTGGACAAGAATCTTTAACTTGTTGACCGTGATCGGTGATTTGCGGCGGCTTCCCTTATCCCCCTTTTCTCTTTATTATGGAAGAAACAAGATGGTACTTTATCTGCTTAAACCCGGAGAACTCTATCTCAAAGGCGGCAATCGTGACGATTTTGTCCGCATCCTCAGCCGGAATCTTGCCCTTATGTTGCGGGAAACGAAGGCGCGGATCAACGTGCGGCACGGCAGGTTCTATGTGGACTGTCCTGATGCGGCGGCGGCAGAGGCCGAAGACGTGTTCGGCCGGTTGTTCGGGATCACCGGTTGGGCCCGGGCGCGGAAAGTGGATAAGACGACCGGCGCGGTGGTCGCCGCGTGTGTGGAAGAAGGCAAGGCGGCGTGGGAGGCTGGGGCGCGGACGTTCCGCATTGAGGCGAGACGGGCGGATAAGCGTTTTCCGCTGAACTCGCAAGGCATCTGCGTGGAGGCGGGCGACGCGGTGCTGGGGGCAGTTCCCGGGTTTAAGGCGAAAATGACCGGCGCGGACGCGGTGATACACGTGGAAATTCGGGAAAACGCCTACATCTACGGCGGCGAACATGCGGGGTTGCGGGGGTTGCCGGCCGGAACGGCGGGCCGGGGAATGCTGCTGCTTTCGGGCGGTATCGATTCGCCGGTGGCAGGCTTCCTGATGGCCGGCCGGGGAATGCGGCTCGATGCCGTGTACTTTCACGCGCCGCCGTACACCGGGGATGACGCGCTGCATAAGGTGGAACGTTTGGCCGAGATCATCGGTCGTTACGCGCTTGCCGTGCGCCTCCACGTCGTTTCCTTTACCGAAGTCGAGCAGCGTATCAAGAACGGCGCGCCCGCCGCATGGAACACGGTGCTTCTCCGCATGGCGATGATGGAGACGGCGGAAAAAATCGCCCGCAGGCGAAGGTGCAAATGTCTCGTTACCGGAGAAAGCCTCTCGCAAGTCGCGTCCCAGACCGTCGAAAATATCGCCTGTACGGGTAGCGTCGTTACTCTGCCCGTCTTCCGCCCGCTTATCGGCATGGACAAGGAAGCGATCACCCGTATCGCCTGCCAAATCGGCACCTACCCCGTTTCCATCCTGCCCTACGAAGACTGTTGCGTGCTCTTCAGCCCCGAACACCCCATCCTGTACGGCGACCCTGACGAAGCGTTGCGGCTGTATCGGCGGCTGGAATTGCCGTCTGCCGTGAAGTCCTTTGGAGGCGGCACCGCAGACGAATGGAACATGGATCATTGAACCAGTTCAAAATCTCAGCAAAAGGGGGAATCGGCAAATTGCCGCGCCTTCCCCCTCGCTACGGCCCGCTCAAACCATTGCGGGGTATACCCCGCAATGGTTTGAGCCGTCCTCCGCTACCCCCTTCAACGGGGACAAAACCATACGGTGCATGGTTTTGTGGGCGTACCCCAAGCGTCCATGGATGGACGCATTATTGAGTACGCCCCGGACGGAAACCCGAAACAGGACGTTGAGGGTTGTAGGTCCGCCCCCGCAACGCCCCCGAATCACAGCGGAGACTTACGACCCGCAAGGTTCACCCTGCCCCCGAATCCCGACTTTCAGTCATGGAGTTTTGGAACAAGCGGGGCAAAGCCCCGCCCGAAACTCCAGAAGCGGGCAAAGCCCGCGACCGAATCACAGCGGAGACTTGCGTCCCGTGGGGTTTTTTGAACAGGTTCTTATCTCTTAATGCTGATCCCCACCGAATGGTATGACGCATAAAAGGTGAGCGAGTTATTTTTGACACGATGTTCCCGTAACTTCCGGTAACTTTTTCCGACGGTTTTCCCTATGGCGTAGCCGATTAACGCGCCCGCAAACACGTCGGACGCCCAGTGAACGCTTACGGAAACGCCCAATCCTATCAGCGCGGCGTAGGTGTACGCGCCTATTTTTACGGCGGGATTGTCGTGGTATATTTCCGCGATAACGGCGGCGGCGGAAAAAGCGTTGGCCGTATGACTGCTCGGCCACCCGCCGATAAAATTCATGTTAAACGGCGCAAACTCGCCGCTAAAATCATCTGTCCGCGAACTTCGTGTGTGATCAAGTCTGGTAATAATGCCCGGCAAAGCCCTGCCTGAGGATATTTTAAGGATTGCCGGGATGCCAAGCGTCAAGAAAAGAGTTTGCGTCAGTGCCATTCCGGTAATCTGCAACTTTTCGTCTCTTGCGAAACGCCCTGAGAGATACACCGCCAGCGGGGCTATTCCGGGGACGACATACCCGATATACAACGCCGGAATGCCGCTGCCGGACAGCCACAGGTTGTTATATGCGATGACGCGCCATTTCCAGTCAAGCCCCGTTTCGATAAACGCCCATGTCCCCGCACCCGCCGCGATAAAATCCAACCCATAGTTATAGGTTATGGAACCCAGAGTGTTGCGTCCAATGTCATGAAAGATCAAGGATAAAGGTACCGCCGTTTCTTCGGTACTCGACCCTGCCGATTGTCGGGCCGAAATTTCCTCTCCGGCGGCATAAAAGCAAAAGAAGCACAAAATTATTGCGGATAACCACGCCTTTTTACGATACAATGGCTTCCCTGTGTATTTGGCTTGCAAATCATAGCGTTTTTATAGCAGGTTTCATGCTGTTTTGTCAAGTCCGCACCGTACATCTGCGAGGCAACGTCATCTACTTTTTTAATCGGCAGGAACCGTAAAACCAGCATAATTTTGAAGAATAATAACCCGACGGGCCAAAGGCCCGTCGGGGTTCGTTGTAAAAATTCCTGAGATTGAGCCGTTTTTTGACGATTGAAAGTAAATGACGTTGCCCTGGAGGAGACTTCCCCCTGTCAACAACGTAAGATTTTTGTCCGCAGATTGTGCTATATAGGGCAATGCGGATTTTCACGGATTATACCCCCTCCGTGTTTCCGCCCGGCTAACCGGGGGCAAAGCCCCCCGGTTAGCCGACAAAAACGACATCACAGCAAGCCTCGACACCCCGCCCGAAGACGGCGGGCCATCGTCAAACGGTGGCCTTGGGAGAAGTCTGTCCCGTCTGCCTGTGGCGGACGGGCAACGTGAGGTTGTGAAACAGCCTTCCCATGATCTATCCACCATCTGAATGATGTCGGGACACGAGCGATTCAGATTTCAAAACCTCAATCGGCGGTACGGGGCAGACCTTTCCTTGAGGCGTTCTTTGGACGGGACGCTTGAGGCTTTTTGCGCCCCCTTTTTTGCCGTGAACAGGGGATGGCAATCACAAAAAAAATCATCGTAACAGGCGTTTCCCTCTTGACAAGTGTGAACAATGCGGATAGACTATATAGGAAAGGGTTTTCCTGCGTTTTGCGGGGGTAATTGTGGGATACAAGGAGTTTGCAATATTTGGCGGACTCTTGTTATATATTTATTCATTTGGAGGAAAAAAAATGAAGAAAGTAGTGTGTGTTTTAGTGGTGTTGGCCGCGTTCAGCGCGTCGCTGTTTGCGGGCGGCACCAAGGCTCCTGCGGCTCCGGCTCCGGCGGCAACTCCTGCGGCTCCGGCAGCATCGGCTCCGACTCCGGCTCCGGCTCCCGCGAGTGCTGTTCGCTGGGCGTATTGGGGTTCTGAGAACCGGGTGAAGATCAGCCAGCAGGCGATCGACATCTATCGGCAACAGACGGGAGTCACGGTGAATCCCGAACCGGCTGGCGGTACGGGCGACCACTTTACGAAGGTCGATACCCAGATCGCGGGCGGAAACGGGCCGGACATCATTCAGATGGGCGGGAACCTCCCGGACTATGTGAAGAAGGGTGTTCTGCTTGACCTCAAGCCTTATGCCGGGAAGCAACTCAATACCTCGACCATCGACGTGAGTGCCATCGAGTCCGGTACGATTGACGGGAAACTCTACGGGGTTTCGACCGGGGTTACGATGCCGGCCCTGCTCATAAACAAGACGCTGATCCAAGAGATCGGTGTTCCGTTGCCCAAAGTGTCGATGACCTATGCCGAGTTCCGCGCGTATCTCGTGCAACTCAAGGCGAAGTTGCCGAGGGGCGTGTATCCGCTTCAGGACATCGGCGCGCTTTCGTCCAACTCGACACCGTTTGGGTATTGGTCGCGCTACAACGGTACGCCGATCTACGACGAGGTGGCAAACGTTACCCATGTGAAGGCCGCCGACGCTCAGAAATATCTTGAGCTTTGGAAGGACTACCGGGATAACGGCCTCGTGCCGCCGGCAGCCGAAGCCGCCGCCTATGCGGAAACCAGTGCCGACACCTCGGCCCTCATCGCCCGCAAGGTCGCGATCACCTATGTCTGGACGAACGGCCTCGCCGGTTATCAGCAGGCGACGAAGGACGACCTCGACCTCATCGAGTTCCCCGGTGCCGAAGCGACCAAGGCGCTTTGGCCCGCGCCGAGCCAGTTCTACACGGTGAACAAGGATTCTAAGAACATCGAAGAAGCGGTGAAGTTTATCAACTTCCTCGTGAACAGTGCCGATGCGGCGAAGGTTCTGGGCAATGACCGGGGCGCGTCCGCTTCCTCGACGGCTCGTGCGGGCGCGTCAAGCACGGCGACGGCAGCGGACAAGAAGGTTCTTGACTACATGAATGCCGCCGGTCCGCATTCCTCAAAGGAAACGGCCCACCTGCCGAACGACACCGAGTTGAACAGCACGCTCTTCCTCATCTACCAGGGGGTTGCCTTTGGTCAGAAGACCCCGGCTGTCGGCGGTCAGGAAATCGTTGATCTGTTGAACCGGCTGATCAATAAGTAGTCGTTTTTCGGAACAGCCAGAAATGGCTCGGGAGCAATGATTGACGTTAGCGCAGTGTCAACGGTGATCATTGCCTCCCTAAAACGCCCCTCAAAAAATCGCGCGAACAACGCTTTTGAGGGGCATTTTAGGGGACAACAGTATGAATTACCAAAACTATATCGTTTTTGACAAATCGGTCAACAAAACAGACGGCCATGACGTGTTCATGGCGAGAAGCGGGGCCGAAACGGTCATCGTTGCCGACGACGGGCTTGGGTTCACGGGGAAAAGCGCGGGTGACGGAAAGGTTATCGCGCCGCTTTGCCACGAAAACGCGGTTCTGCTCCGAAGACTCTTTCCGTTTACCGCGCCGAGCCCGGTCTTGCGGAAAGAGCGCAGTTTCGGTCTCGGCGACCGGCTGGGAATCGCCACGTTCGGCCACATACAACTTTTTGAACGCTACGACGCATACCCGGTGTTTGCCCAGCAGTCGATCCGCGAGTTGACGCTCACGAACCGGACGTATGAAGACGTGCTCGACGCGGTAACGTTTGCTGTGTTCCGCGAGGGGTTCAAGAAGCCCTGGGGCGCGGACGGCGACCATCTGAAAACGGTGAAGGACGTGGAGTACGCATTGTCCCTCGGCTTCACGATGATCACGCTGGATTGTTCCGAGCATATCAAGAGCGGCGTTACCGTCCAGAACGCGCCGCCCCTGCCCCCGGCTTACGCGCAAAAGTACCTCGGCAAGTCGTTTGACATTGGCGAGGGCGAGTCCATCCGGTTTGACGAAGGGGAGTTACGGCAGACCGTCGCGATCTACGGCGAGGCGATTGCTTTCGCGGTCGATATGTACAACCGCTTCCTCAAGGACGGGAAATATGCGGCGGACTTCGAAATCTCGATTGACGAGACCAACGAGCCGACCACGCCGCTTCAGCATTACTTTGTCGCCCGCGAGCTTACCGACGGCGGGGTAAAATTTGCCACGCTTGCCCCGCGTTTTTGCGGCGAGTTCCAGAAGGGCATCGACTATGTTGGCGACCTTGCCCAGTTTGACAAAGAGATAAAAATCCATTCAAGTCTCACCCGGCATTTCGGCTACAAACTGTCGATTCATTCCGGGTCGGACAAGTTCAGCGTGTTTCCCAGCATTGGCCGTGAGACACGCGGCGTGTTTCACGTGAAGACCGCCGGAACCAACTGGCTCGAAGCGATGCGTGCCGTGGCGGTCGCCGACCCCGCGCTCTACCGCGCCGTCCACCGTTACGCGCTCAGTGTGTTCAAAGAGGCCACCGCCTACTACCACGTTACCACCAACCTCGCCAACATCCCCGACGTGGGCCAACTTAAGGACGACGCGCTCCCCGCGCTTTTCGACAACAACGACGCCCGCCAGCTTATCCACATCACCTACGGCCTCATTCTGACCAAGAAAAACGCGGACGGCACGTTCACGTTTAAGGACGCGCTCTACAACCTCTGGCGCGACCGGGAGAGCGTCTACAACGACGCGCTTGTCCGGCACATCGGCAAACACCTTGATTTGCTGGGCGTGAAACAGATATAAGTGTGTCTGTCCACAAAGTCGGTGCGCAAACTACGTTTGCGTCCTTTGCGGTCAGACATTGCATTTTTTCGCCTAAAGGCTACAAAAATGCGGGTTTTAAGGAAGTTTGTCCATAATGCGTCTATATTATGGACAAACTCTAAGTAACGGAACCACGAGTAACCACCGATGGACACGGATTTATCTGTGTCCATCCTTAATGTTGAACCATTTTTTGGCGATTGAACGTAAATGACGCGACTCTGCCTGTCTGCCTACTTGACAAAAAAAAGCAAAACGGGTAGATTTTAATGCAACAGGACCCCCCGCACCTCCTAACAGTGTGACCCATGGGGGGGCATTTCATAAATGAATGATCTCAAGCCGTTCCTCACGTATTCGTGGTAAAAATTCCTAATGTTGAGCCATTTTTTTGGCGATTAAACGTAAACGACGCTACCCTCAGTAAAGGTTCGTGTTGGTGTGTTTTCGCCCTCAATGCGGGCGGGGGCGTAGAGTGATTTGCCACCGTGATTCCGCTGTGATTCGGGGGCGTTGCTGGGGTGGCCTACAACCCTCAACGTCCTGTTTCGGGTTTCCGGCCGGGGCGTGGCACACCATAGGTGTGCTTCAGTAATGCGTCCGTCCGTGGACGCTTGGGGTACGCCCACAAAACCATGCACCGCATGGTTTTGTCCCCGCTGAGGGGGATAGCGGAGGACGGCGCAAACCATTGCGGGGTATCCCTCGCAATGGTTTGCGCTGGCCGTAGCGAAGGGGGAGACTTCCCCCTTTTTGCTGAGATTTTGAACAGGCTCACGTTACTAAACAGGTTCTGAGCAAAACGCCTTCTTGAGATAGTCGAGGTCGAGTTCGGGGT
>JAISZQ010000025.1 GCA_031269165.1 Spirochaetaceae bacterium | reverse complement strand
AGAGGTGAGGGTGTCATTGCGAGGAGGCGGCATTTGCCGACGACGAAGCAATCCAGCCGTGGAATGCCTTCACCCTGGATTGCTTCGCTTCGCTCGCAATGACAAGCGGATTAAATCCGCGTCAATCCGCGGACAAAATTCTTAAGTTGTTGACAGTGGGAGACTTCCCCCTACGTTATCTCTCATCTCTCTTGTCATGCGGGGCTTGTTCGGTATAGTATAGGGGTGCTGATGAGGAGAGGGCGATGCCTGCAACAACAACAATAGAAGAGAAGACGGAAGGACAAAAACTCGGCGAAAGGCTGGGGTTCAAGATTAAGAATACGTGGGAGACGGCGACCGAGGCGGATATGGCGGTGGTCGAGGCGTTTGCCGGGCGATACAAGGCGTTTTTGAACGCGGGGAAGACGGAGCGGGAGTTGACGGCGCAGACCATTGAGCGTTTGCGGGAGGCCGGGTTTGTCGACATTGAAGACGCGCTCCGGTCGAAGGACGTGCTTGGGCCGGGGGCAAAGGTCTACCAGAACATTCACGGGAAGGCACTGAACTTCGCGGTACTGGGAAAGCGGCCGCTTGCGGAGGGGACCGCCATCGTGGGGGCGCATCTTGATTCGCCGCGTATCGACTTGAAGACCAATCCGGTCTACGAGGATGCCGAGTTCGCGCTGTTTGACACGCACTATTACGGCGGCATCAAGAAATGGCAGTGGCCGACGGTGCCGCTCGCGCTGCACGGGGTGATTTTCGGGAAGGACGGCGTAAAAAAGACGATTCGCGTCGGCGAGGACGAGGACGATCCGGTGTTTGTCATCACCGACTTGCTGCCCCATCTTTCACACGACTATGACGACAAGAAGATGACCGAGTATATCACGGGCGAGGAGCTTGACATTCTGGCCGGTTCAAGGCCGTTCAAAGACGAGAAAGCGGAAAACAAGGTGAAGCTCAACCTGCTTAACATTCTCAACGAGCAGTACGGGGTCACCGAGGCGGACTTTGCCAGCGCGGAGATCGAGGCGGTTCCGGCGCAAAAGGCGCGGGACGTGGGCTTTGACCGGAGCATGATCGGGGCCTACGGTCACGACGACAAGTGCTGCGCGTTCGCGTCGATTGAGGCGGTGCTGGCCATCGCGGAACGGGCGGAGAGTAATGTGCCCGACAAGACGGTGGTCTGCGTGTTGACCGACAAGGAAGAGATCGGCTCGATGGGCAATACCGGCGCGGAGGCGCGGAACTTCGAGGACTTTATCGCCTTTCTCCTCGCCAAAAGCGCAAACACAAGCGTCGGAGGCAACGGAAGTTATTGCGGGGACATCGACCTCCGCCGCGCCTTGACCCACTCGGCGATGCTTTCCTCCGATGTGAACGCCGCCTTTGACCCGAACTTTGCGTCCGTCTTCGACAAGAAGACCTGCTCTTACTTGGGCAAGGGGCTTGCCATCTCGAAATATACCGGCAGCCGGGGCAAGTACGGCGGGTCGGACGCAAACGCGGAGTTTCTGCATCGGGTGCTGGGCATCCTCGACAAGAACGGCGTCCGCTGGCAGTTCGGCAATCTTGGCAAGGTTGACAAGGGCGGGGGCGGGACTATCGCGCTACACTTTGCCCGGCTCGGTGTCGAAGTCCTCGACTGCGGGATACCCGTGTTGTCCATGCACTCGCCCTTTGAGGTCATCTCGAAGATCGACCTGTGGACGGCGTACCAGGGCTACCTCGCGTTCCTGCAAGACGTGTAGCACGTGGCGCACGATCCGAGCGATCCCCGAAACTCCCCCGGTTCTCGTAACTCGCTTGATTCTCGCGACTCCCTTCTGCGGCACGGCTCGTCGCTTGGTCTCCTCACGCTGGCCTCGCGGGTGCTGGGGCTTGCGCGGGAGATGACCAAGGCGGCGTTGCTGGGGACGAGTGCCCTCTCCGACGCCTTTTCGGTGGCGTTCATGATCCCCAACCTCTTCCGCCGCCTCTTCGCCGAGGGGTCAATCGCCGTCGCGTTCATTCCCACGTTCAAGTCCTACCTGATCGACAACGACGAACAAAAAACCAAAGAGTTTCTGCACTGTTTCTTCACGTTTCTCTCGTTTTTGGTCAGCATCGCCTGCGCTATCGGCATCTGGGTTGCGCCACTGGTGATCCCCCTCTTTGGGTTTGACGACGCGGCGGTCTTTTCCGAGACCGTACTCTTGACGCGGGTGATGTTTCCCTTCCTCGCCTTCATATCTATCGCCGCGTTCTTTCAAGGCATATTGAACAGCGTCCACGTGTTCGCGCCGTCCGGGTTCGCGCCGGTACTGCTCAACATCGTAACGATCGCCTCGGCGTGGTTCTTAAAAGACTCCACGGCAAACCCGGCGCGCGCGCTGGCGATTGGCATCGTCGCGGGCGGTTTTCTGGAAGCGGCGGTTCAGGCCCCCTTCGTCTGGAAGAAAGGGTTCACGTTCTTTTTTACGGGCCTCAAAAAAGCCGCGTCCAACCCGGGAACACGGCAGGTGTTGCGCCTCGTGGGGCCGACGGTCATCGGCATGGCCGCCTACCAGATCAACGACCTCGTGTCGACGGCACTGGCGGGCAACGCGGGCGAGGGCGTGGTGTCAAGCCTCCAGTACAGCCTGCGCTTGCAGGAACTTTTGCTGGGCGTCTTCGCTGTGTCCATCGGCACGGTGCTGCTCCCCGACCTCTCGGAACACGCGAAAAAAGGGGAATGGGCCGTGTTCAACGCCCGCCTGTCGCAAGCGCTGGAGATCATCGCGCTCATCATGATCCCCGTGACGTTCTTTGCGCTCACTCAGGGAGAAACGCTAATCCGGCTGTTGTTCCAGACCCGGCGTTTTGACGAAACGTCGGTGGCCTTGACCCTCGCCGCGTTCAACTGCCATATCTGCGGCCTCTACTGCATCGCGCTCAACCGGGTACTCGCTCCGGCCTTCTACGCGCAACAGGATTCCGCCTCCCCGACCATCGCCGGAATCGCGTCCTTCGCCGTAAACATCGCGCTCGCCGCCCTACTCGCCGTCCGCTGGAAGGGCGCGGGGATCGCCGCCGCCCTCTCCCTCTCCAGCGCGGTGAACACCGTGTTGCTCTTCTTCCTGTTGCATAAAAAACTCGCCACTTCCGGCGCGTCCGAGAAAAGCCCCCGAGGGGCCTTTCAAGAGTCTCCTGTGGCAAGCGCACACGGCGGTCCCCCTTCGGGGGAACAAAGCCGCATCCTCTCCCCCGAAGGGGGAGCCACTGCGCTTCCCTTTCGCGCCGCGCCAACTTCGCCTCCACGGCAGGTGGCCGCGTACACCGGAAAAATCACCGTCTTTTCCCTCATCGCCGCCGTCCCGGTCGTCCTCACCAAAGCCCCGCTCACCGCTTTTTTTGCAAGGATTACCGGCGTCCGCCTTCTGCAAAACCTCATTCCCTTCCTCGCTGGGGCGTTGCTGTTCGCGGCGGTCGGCGTACTGCTTCTCGTTGCGACACGGGACCGCAACGCGCGCGCGATTCTGCGGCGGGGGAAATGAACCATCACGTACCTTTGGCCCGTTGTGGTTCGTGGTTATTATTCGTGTTGGTAGTTCATAAGGGATAAGAGTGTCATTGCGAGGGGGCGGCACATTGCCGTTAGCAACGAAGCAATCCAGACAAGACAACCTCACCCTGGATTGCCGCGTTCCGCTCGCAATGACAGGCTGACCGCTTACTTCTTACCTTTTGCTTGAAACCGGTAACGTGCCTCTTCCCATCCGTGTCTATCCGTCTCGTCCGCGTTAATCCGCGCAATCCGTGGTTATCTTTTTATCAAATGTTTTAGTCTAATCAGCCTGCTAGCCATTGTGGAGGCCGAGCCGCTTTAGCGGCGAAGCGTAAACAGGCCGTTATGCGAAGTTGGGGCGTACTCCCTATTTTTTTATATTCTCATAATTTATTCAAATATAAGTATGATTATTTTTTTGAATATATATTTATATCTCATTTTATTTTTATAAATGTTTAAGATAATTACATCGCCTTTTTACTTCAAACGCTATTGATGAGAGTTGTTTGGAAACCACAAGACTTGCAAGCGCTCTCGCTGGTTAGCCGACAACCAACCGGGTTGTCGAACACATCCATTATTCAATGGGAACAAAATTTATTTTTGACCCATCGTCTGTTAATTCAATCTTGAAAATAACCGGCCTTATTCCATCATTGCAACTAGAAATTGCCATACCAGATTCTTTTATCCAATCATTATGATAAAACATCACTTTATCGCCTCCGTGAGATAAAGCAAATACAAATTGATAAATTGCCTTCCAAGCCTCATCACAGAAACCTTCAGGTTTTGCGTAATCAGCAAAAAAAATTTGACCTTCTTTATGAAACGGACATTTTTTGAGCCCTTCAACACCATATTTTTTGGCCAAATCTTCATGAAACGTTGTTTTTAAGACGGTAATTTTGCATTTCCTCATCATTTGAAAACTCCTAAAATAGACAATACTTTAATGCTTTTATTTTGTCAATCCATTTTTATAAAATGTCAAGGCGCAATAGAAATGTCCTCATCCTTCACGCGGCATGAGAATCTGCATGGCCTTTTTCAGGTATTTTATAACGGGAAAAAAAGTGAAAAAAAACGGGAAAAAACGGGAAAAACGTGGAGTTTTCTCTTAAGTCTCGTTATCTTTAGAGTGAAAGAAATTTTGACTTTTTGGTGAAAAGTTAATATAGATATAGATAAAGGAATTAAATTATGGAATCAATTTTTGAGAACAGGGTTACCCACTTTTACGGTGGTAACCAAATTGGAACTGTTGACAGTGATTTGTTTAACGGTGTTAATCGAGGTGTCGGTGGTAGTATCGGCGATTGTATCAGTGGTATTCAAGAGGTCGTGAAAAACAACCCGTTGGTGGAGGGGAAACTGAACTTGAAAATCGCGACCGATATTGTTATTGACGAGAGACGAAAAGACTACCACACAAGTTTGATTGATATTAACAAAGAACTTGAAAACTTTATATCGATTCAGACGTCAAAAAAAACGGGAAAGGTTTACTCCGGTAATATCAAAGACTTTTTCCGGTGGTGTGATACGGAGGGAATAGACAACCCCTTGAAAATTACACGGAGTAACGTGGATGGTTATCTCGTCTATCTTATGAGTGAGTATTCCAATAACACTACTAGGAATAAAATTATGTCGGTGTGTTCCTTTTACAAGTTTTTGATTTATCGATACACCGATTTATTTCACTTAAACCCCTTTCACGACCTCAAGTTACCCCCGAAACGATTAAAGAATAAAACGGATTGGGTAACGGAGAAGGATATAACGGAGTTACGGAAGGAACTTGTAAAGGGGGAAAGACCCGATATTCTTTGTTGTGTCGATTTGGTTACCAAATACGGTTTTAGAGTGGGGATATTTGAGAAGATGGAGATTGACACGAAAAGGAACTGGACTAGTGAAAGTAAGGGGACGTCTTATAAGGGGAAGTTTACCAAAAAAGAAGTCGGAGATATAAACACAAGCGGGTTGTTGAACGTTAAACGTGAAGTGATTAGTTCCGGTGTTAGAAGATACACCCAGAAACTGTTTAAGAAGGGGATGATAAGTTGTGGTTTTTCGATACACGATTTAAGACACTATTATATCACGAAAAAAGGGAAAGATTTAACGGTGGAAAACTTTATAAAGTTCAGTAGAACGGTTCACCGAAACGTGAACACGACAATTGGATATATGAACGTTTAACGCGGTTTTAAGAGACGAAAAGGACGAAAAGGAAAGTATGATAAGAAAAACAAACAAGCCGGATTATAGGGTGGTAGCGTTTACCACAAGCGGTTTAGTAATTACGGTGAAGAGTCTTGAGGACGTTTACCGGATTGACAAAGAAGGGATAGACGATATAGACCTTGTATTTGACAGGGACGAGGACAATCCAGAAAACACGGATTATCAATATATTGTCGAATTATCACAAAAACCGACCGGAAATACAAAATTTAACGAATTAAAGTTCAAGAGAACGGGAGATTTAGAGGGAGACTTGATAACGTTTATGGAGAGATACCGGAGTGAGTATTACAAAGACTGTTTGATACGTCTGAACTTAAAGTTTGAAAAGTCTCTTTACGATACGGATAAAGAGAGGACGAAGAAGATAACTGAACTTACAAACAAATTGAAAGGCGGTCGGGAAACAACATGGAGAGGTATACAAGGAATAGACTTGTTTGGAAAGGGGGGTATCGCGGATTATCCCTCAATTCACGCCGTTACGGATAACCTAAAAAAGGGGTTTTAACTTGTTTTTGAAAAGAGAACTTATTTATATGGAATTAAAAAACAAGGGGGTGATGTCTATCGATACCCCTACCTAATAACACCCTTAATTTTTCTTTATTTTGTTCGTAGATATATTCCTTCAAATCTATAAAGGATATAAAGTCTATGAAAATAGTAAACAACGTATTGGAATTAACGAAAGAAGAGATTATTGACGTATTGAACAACAATACGGAAGTGTCGGATATAAACGATAATAATCGGGTAACACTGGTTTGTATCGTTAATCGTGGAATTACTCAAGGTTTTTTCACCGACAAGCAGTATAAGTGGTTGTGGTCTAAAGTGGTGTATATACTTTTCCACAATAACGAATACCGGAATACCAAACTGGGAATATCCGGTAAAGACGTCTACAAATTAACTGGTTTTAATCTTTTTGGTTAATGTAACTTAATACTGTCGGAATCACCACCGATTTAATTCCAATATCTAAAATTAGGGGTAACGTCTTTTACGGTCGTTATCCCTTTTTTTACGTCAAAACGTCAATTTTGGTCACCAGACACAATTTTGAACGGGTGTTGGTGAAATACAAAAAGTTGAGGGAATCAAACTATCCCTATCGGGTTGGTAGGAATTATTTTGTAAGAAGTTTTTGGGGTCTACTATTTTTGAGATTTTTATTAATATCGACAAATATCAGACTGAACGGGTGAGTGTGAGATACGAAAAGTTGAGGGGATTTCAAATTATCCCTACTGGGTTACTAGGAAATAATTTGTTGTAACCTTTTTGGGTTTGAGTTGTTTTATATTTAGGGTTTGTGATTGACACTTGATTTTTTTTGGGAGATATGATATACTTAAAGGTGGTGGGAAGGTGTATAAAAAAAGATACACAAAACAAGAGAGAAGGGAAGTTAAGGGTGATTAACACCACCCTTGATATTACGGGTTTACCAATTTTTGGGTAACCAAATCAATATACGTTATAAATACTGTATTTTTATCTCCTCAATGAGGAGAGGTTTCCCTTTCCATAAGATACTCTCATCTTCCGTCAAGCCTGATCCTCACCACAACCTTGTCCCCGGCCCGGGGCAGAACCTTCCCCGCTTTGAGAATCTGAAACAGGCGGCACTCAAACCGCACCACATAATCGCCGGCCACCGTCCGTTCATGTTCAAAACACAGTATCTCTGTCAAATCCACGTCCAAAAGCGGCACGTGGGCGTCCGCCGGACCCGCCGCCAGACGGGAAAACTTTTGGTTCATCTTCGGAAGATACGTTTTTTCAAGAAACCGGGTGAGCTTCCGCTATCGTCGAAATCCCGGCAAGCCGCATCTCCTTCACCAGCCGGTCCTGGTCCAGCCCGTGGTTCCGTTCCACCCGTCCCTTCGCCTGGGGGCTGTTCGCCGGAATCACTTCCACCCCCAGTTTGCCGCAGGCTTTCTCAAAATGGCTCTCCGGCTTGGTTATCCCCGCAAGCAGTTCGGCATCCGTCGGCTCCCTCACCAGCACAAACGCGTTCTTGTGGTCGCAGTACAGGGCCTTGAGTATTCCGTAAGTCTTTATCCAGTATGACAATACGGTCATTGCCGCCGCCGTTGTCTCCTCTTCAAAAAACTGGACGTGCCGGACATTCGTCGCGTCGTCTATCATCGTCATAAGACAGCATTTCCCCCGCCGCCCTTCGAACCAGTCATGACGGCTCCCGTCAAACGGTATCAGTTCCCCAAAACACTCCCGCCGGGCCCTCCGGCTCCGGTGTTCCCGCCCCCTCCGTGTCCCTTTCCACAGCCCTTCCTCTGTCAGCCACCGCCTCAGAGAGTCCTTGCTTATCCTTATCCCTTCCGCCTCGGCCAGCTTCTCCGCCGCAAATGTTGGCCCAAAATCGCTGTACCTCTCCCGGTACGCTTTCAGCGCCCGTTCCCGCAACCCCTCCGCCGCCTTCCGGTTCGACGGCTTCCCCGTATTCCCGTGGATAAGCCCGCTGTCCCCTCCCTCTCGTAGGCCGCGTATATCCGCCGCCCCTGCCGGTAACTGACTCTCAGCGCCTGCGCCGCCTCCGCTATCGTCTTGTGTCCCCGCTTTACCATCTCCATCACTTTCCCTCTTATCAGTTCCTTTTGTCCCATCGGTAGTTTCATTTCGTCCTCCTGCCACTATTCTACCTGATGGGACATTTCTATTGGTTTTACATGAGGACATTATCATTGATTTTTAACATCCGTTTTCATAAAATTATCCAATAATTTCCAAAAATTTTAAGCCCAATGTCGCATACCTCTTTATATACGTCACTCATGCCACATAACGTACACCGCCGCACTATCTCTTTATGCCGCATCCAAGGAAAGCCCCTGCGGGCCTTCGCCCGACCCTAATGAGCGGCTCGCTCGCAATGACGCGGCTTGCTTGTAATGACGGTCCCTTCCCCCGTAGGGGGACGCGCCGCACCATCACAGTACGATGCGCCCAAGGAAAACCCCTGGGGGCCCCCGAAGGGGGACACGCCGCACCATCACAGTATGGCGTGCCCAAGGGAGGCCCCCGAGGGGCCCTTATGGCTGGTAAAACTTTTGGCGGCGTTCGTCGATGATTGCCTTTGCGCCTGAGTTCAGCCAGTCCTGGATTCCCGCTTCCCAAGTTTTGTCGAAGTCGGCGGGCTTGCAGGTGATGGACTGCGCGAGGAGCACGTTGCCTTTATCCATGAGGGTCTGGGTGTATGCCCCGGCAGCGGACAGCGTTACTGGGATGATGGGATCGGACACCGCATTGGTCATCGCCAGCGTGTTGGCGTTTTCGATCATGGCGGCGGGCCACGGATAGCCGTTCGCAAGGCCGCGCAGCGTGAGGTCGGGATCGCCCAGATCAAGCCCGTTGATCGTCAGCGTGTAGTCGAGGTTTTGCGGACTGTTCTGAATCCACGGCCCCTCGGCGGTTTTGCTCTTCGGCACGCCGTTCACGATGTCGTGGTTCACCCCTTCCTTGCCGATTTGCAGGAAGTTATAGTTTTCATAACGGGCAAGCCAGTTGATGTACCGCAGAGCCGCCTCCGGGTTTTTCGCCGTTTTCGGGATAAACATGAACACGCCCGCCGAGTCGTATTTGTGTTTGCGGGTAACGCCGTCAGGACTGGTGATCGGGTCACAGGCGATGAGTTCCGCGTTCGGGATATTTTTGCGCAGGTCCGAAAAAATATGGTCGTTTTCACGGTAAATCTTGTCCCAGTCGGCGGAAAACGCGCCCACGGTCCCGGCGCGTACCGGATTCCAGCGTTCCTCCTCACTCTTTATCAGCACAAATTGAGGATCGATGAGGCCGTCGTTGTACATCCGGTTCATGAAGCGCACGCCTTCTTTATAGCCGGGCAAGAGAAAATGCCGGTCGATGGCGATGTTGACCCAGCGGTCTTTCAGGCTAAGATTCGGGTCGATGAAGGCGTAACAGATAGGCTGGATCGCGTAGTCGAAGCCGTTCCTCATGCCGAATGGGATGACCGCCTTACGGCCCACGCCGCCGGGGTCTTTTTCCTTGAACGCGAGCAACGCCCGGTAAAACTCCTCGGTTGTCTTAGGGATTGGCAGCCCCAACTTGTCGAGCCAGTCTTTGCGGATGAACATATTCCGGTTTGCGGTGTTCATACGGCGGGCGGGAACGGCGTAGACCGCCTTGGTTTGTGGGTCTTCGAGACGGCGGATCATGTCGCGGCCGGGAAGCGCGGGGTCAGGCCCCAGAAAAGCCTTGAAATCGGCCAGAAGCGGCGAGTCCATATACGGCCCCATGTCGAAAAGGCCGCCCAAGTCGCGGTACTGCGCGATCAGTTCCTGCGAATAGGTCAGGCACACGTCAGGCGGGGTTCCGGCGGCCATCAAGTTGTTGATAGCCACGGTTTCTTCCCAGCGCGGGATGGCGACAAACTCAACTTCGATGTTCTCGTCCTTCAATACCTTTTCCTTTATCCACTTCGTCCATTCGTTGTTCGTGGGGTCGGTCTTGCCGCCGTCCGTCCCCCGGTCGAAAACCTCGATTGAGACCTTCGCCGCCGCCGCAACCGCTTGGGCCTCCTTCTTGCAGGCTCCGGCCGCCAACAAAACGCACACGGCAAACAACGTTGCCGCCATTTTCCAAACCCCGTTTACACCGCGTTTTCGGCAAAAACGCGAACCCACTCTACCAACTTTGGATTGGGGGGGGGGGACCTTGTACAGACACTACTACTACACCATTTCTCATATTAACCTCCATGAGAACAAAAATTTAAGGCATCATTGCCTCATGATGATAGTATAGCATATCTTTCAAAAACGGTCAAGCCCTTTTTGTTCAGCCCGAATTCAAAAAAAGGGGCACGATGCCGGCCTATATCGAGACACGGGGCCGGCTCATTACGTTTTTTTGTCCACGAATGAGCGCGAATGAATCTCCGCAAGGCTTGCCCTGTGGAGATTCATTGTCATCATAAAACGGCATGATAGTATCACTTAGCATTCCGTTCGTATAGAAGTTTGCTATTTCCTCTTCGTTTTCATGTTTAAAAGTTACATGAGG
>JAISZQ010000367.1 GCA_031269165.1 Spirochaetaceae bacterium | reverse complement strand
TATTCCCGTGGATAAGCCCCCGGTCTCCCTCCTTCTCGTAGGCCGCGTATATCCGCCGCCCCTGCCGGCAACTGACTTTCAGTTCCTTTGCCGCCTCCGCTATCGTCTTGTGTCCCCGTTTTACCATCTCCATCACTTTCCCTCTTATCAGTTCCTTTTGTCCCATCGGTTCTCCCCGCCATTTCGTCCTCCTCCCGCTATTCTACCTGATGGGACATTTCTATTGCGTTTATATGAGGACATTATCATTGCGCTTCAACAGCCCCCTCTGAAAATGTCCGCCTGTCATCTTTTATCTGAACGCGCCCTCAGTACGTTTTTATCAAGACATCACTACACGTCATTTAAAGACTCTCACCCTGGATTGCTTCGCTTCGCTCGCAATGACGGGGGGAGAATCGTCATTGCGAACCCGAAGGGTGAAGCAATCCAGACGGGAAAAGACCCTCACGCTGGATTGCTTCGCTCGGCAATGTGCCGCTCGCTCGCAATGACGAGGGGCTTGCTCGCAATGACGGGGTGCCCGCCCGACGAGGCAGAGTTGTCATTGCGAGACGGCGGCAACACAGTTGCCGTTGGCGAAGCAATCCAGCCGGGGAAGGCCCTTTTCGTGCGAAGCGCGCATTGTTCGTGGGGTTCGCGGTTATTTAAAAACGTTATGGAAGAGATAAGAGCGGGGGGCGATTCCCCTGTTGTTATATATTTTTTTCTTAAGGAGATATGGTATGAAGCAGAATGATTTTCGCGGTATTGCGATGGCGGTTGTGGTGTTCGCGCTCGGCATTATAGCCGTGGGATTTACGGGGTGCGATTTTCTGGAAGATTTCGTCAGTATAAAGATCGCGGAGGAACCGGTGATCACCGATCCGCCGCCGGATCCCCTGACGCTCGACGCCTTTATGACCTTGTATATAAAGTCTGACGGCAACGATGACACAAACACGGGGGAGACAGACCTTGCGCCTTTGGTGACGGTAGCGAAGGCGTTGGAAAAAGTGCGGGAGCGCTATGGCAATGGCGGGGAATGGGGCGTAACGGTAACGGAGACGGCGAAGACCAAGTATCCGCTTCCCGCCGAAATCGTCGTTCTGGACACGATAACGCCGAGCGTCACGGGAACGATTGACGGCGCGGAGGGCGGCGGTCCGCCCATAATCCTGCGCTATCTTCGCAAAGAGGATCAGGATAATAATGACACGACCACGAAGAACTATCCCCTCGTCACCATGAATACGTCGGACGTTGAGCTGACCCTGAAGAATATCACCTTCAAGGGGATGGCCGCCAACACCGCCCCCCTCATCCGGGTGGAGAGCGGCGGCACGCTGATCATGCGAAGCGGCGCGCGTCTCATGGATAACACTAACACGAAGGTCAAAACCTACGGCGGCGGCGTGTTTGTAGGCTCTGGCGGCACGTTCGAAATGTGGGACGGGACCATCAGCGGCAATAGGATGAGTAAGTCGAATAGCACAGGCGGCGGCGTGTATGTAGCCTCTGGCGGCACGTTCACCATGAAGGGCGGGATCATCAGCGAAAATAGCGCCGCCGGCGACCGCGGCGGCGGCGTGTATGTATTCAATGGTGGCACGTTCACCATGGAGGGGGGGTTCATCGAACACAATACGGCTAAGTACGGGGGCGGCGTGTATTTATTCACCACTGCCAAGTTCAAAAAGACCGGCGGCACGATTTACGGGGCAAAGAAGGAGAATGGCTACGATGAGGACTCCGACAAGATGAACATCGTCGTCGATGAACCCACGAAGGATGGCGTCGCGGTCTATTCCGAGGCTATCGTCAAAGTGCGCACCACCACGGCGGGGACGGGGGTTGATTTGCACAGCCCGCTTCTAGACGACGGCACCGATGACAACTGGGAAGAACGATACGTACCACTACCGTGACAGCGCGCGGTGGAGGGAAAAGGGATCAGGGAATAGGGAAGAGATAAGGGCTGTCTTTGCGGTTGCGGGGATGGCCCTTTCTTTTGGGCGGGGGATGGCCGTCACCCTGGATTGCTTCGCTCGGCAATGTGCCGCTCGCTCGCAATGACGGGGGGAGAATCGTCATTGCGAACCCGCAGCAATTTGCCGTTGGTGAAGCAATCCAGACGAGGGGCATTCACCCTGGATTGCTTCGCTTCGCTCGCAATGACGAGGGGATCGCCACAATGACGGGGCGGCACGAACAGGCTCGTGGTAGCATCGTCATTGCGAGCCGCGAAGCGGCGAAGCAATCCAGACGAGAAGGCCCTCACACTGGATTGCTTCGCTACGCTCGCAATGACGGGTTGCTCGCTCGCAATGACGAGGAGTGGGCAATGACCGGCGGGTTTGTCCGTGTTCGTCGTTCTTTCATTTTGCGGGTCAAGTTGAGACTCTATCATTCCTTCTTCCGCGCAAGATACGCCGCGTTAAGAGCCGCCGCTATCAACAGCAGAATGCTGATGACCGTAATCGCCGGAAACGCGACCTTGCGGCAGGGCATACTGTGCATGGAGCAACCGCCGATGAGGGTGTGCGGGATAAGCAGGGCAAGAACGCCCGCCAGAAACACCCCGATAGTCAGCCCCAGCCGTATTTTGGGACTTGCAAAAAAGATAAGGGCGATACCCAACCCGGCGATTAAGGGGCCTCCGATGCCCATTTCCGCCCGGGCCGACCAATGGCATTTCATATACATACCATCCACAACCGGGCATACCTTGAACAGAAACTGCGGCCCCAGCGCGATAAGCAGCCCGAAAACAATCACGCTGCCTCCTGAAATGATACGGTTCTTCATACAATACTTCCTTCCTCGATTTTTCCGCGATTTTCCCTTGATCAATGGTAGGGAGTTGCTATTCTCAACCCCTTATATATACTCAGGAAAATCGTAAAAGGTTGCATTTTTTTATTCGGAATGCGCGGATGGTACTGTTTCTTCTGCTTTGGCAATAGCGCAGCGGCAGAATGGTGTCCCGCAACAGATTTTCACACCCACTTTGGAGAGGAGGCAGGAGTCGGTTGCAAGGATGGCAAGATAGTTGGCGGAAAAGGTGAGAAGTGCCAGACAACAGGCCGCCACCGCCCCACGGATAACCGTGCGGGCAAGCCGTCGCCTCCGCGCCGCTTTTGCCTGAGTATTCCGATGCTTCCATGCGGCGCGGGCACGGACCGTCCGGGCGGCGGCATCCAACGCTGCATCGTCCAGCGTGGGCGGAGAGAGCCCCTCCAGCGCGCACAACTCGTCTATCCGCCGGTCAATAAAATCGCCGTCAATGTCGTGAGCGTCTTTTTTTAATTCCGCTTCCACATCTCCAATAAGCGAATCCCGTTTCTCCATTATCCTTTACCTCTTCATATTTACTCACCGTTTTTGCGAAAAGTTGCGTCAGACCCAATCCGCTAGCAATTCCCGTGCCAGTCCGTTTATCTTTTGGCGCAGCCTGCTGGCCCGCGACTTTGCCGCGCTGAGGCTTATGCCAAGCCGGGCGGCGGCTTCTTTAAGCGGATGCTTTTCCCGGAACGCGAGCGCGAGGAGTTGCTTGTCTTTCGGGCTTAAGCGTTTTCCGATTTCGGCGGCGGCGCGGGCCAGGGCCTCTTCCTCCGCGATCTGTTCTGCCTCAGTCTTTATGCGGCCTTCGGCGGCAATACGTTCGATAAGAGGCGTTTCTTCGTTTTCGGTTCCGGTTCCGGAGGCGGGAAAGGTATCGGCAAAGCGTTTGCGTTCCTTCCCCAGGGATGCGGCGTACTGTTTGGATATATGCCCCGCCGTTTTGTAGAGCCAGCCGCCGATCCGCTCATAATCTTTGAGCTTCCCCATGTTCTCGTAGAGGATGAGGAAAATGTCTTGGGCGCAGTCTTCGGCGGCACTCCGGTTGCCACCCAGTGCGTAGACGCAAAACTTGAGTATCTTTTCGTAGTACCGTTTGACGATGCCGTTAAACGCGGCCTCCTGTTCGGCGCCGCCTTCCCGAGCGACCATAGCAACCGGGTTTTCAGGCGGCACGGAGCGCGCCTGAGTCCATCGTGTAGGTCTTGTTCCCATAAGAAAGCGTGTCAAGCTCGTGGGTAACGATGAGCACCGCCGTTTGATTGTTCGTCCGATTGAACGTCCCCTCCCGCGCAATCGCGCCGAACAGCGTCATGATATCCGCCGTTGTTTCCACGTCCAAATCGCTGGTCGGCTCGTCGGCAATGAGAAGCCCCGGCTCGTTGATAAGAGCGCGGGCAATAGCCGCCCGCCGCATCTCGCCGCCTGAAAGTTCCTTGGGATACGAGGCGGCAAGGTGGCTTATCCCCACCTTCTCAAGCAGGAGAAAAGCCCTTCCCTCCGCGTCTCCCTCGCGCTTGAACAGGAACCAAGGGATGCACACATTCTCCAAAACCGTAAAGTTCGAGAGGAGGCTTTGCCCCTGGGGAACATAGCCGATTTTCTCGTTGCGGAACCACGAGATTTCTTTGTCGTTCAGTTGATAAATATCCTTCCCGCCAAAGAAAACCGTCCCTTGAGTGGGCCTCAAGAGCCCCGCGCTCATGTTGAGAAGCGTGCTTTTCCCGCTCCCTGAGCGTCCGATAATGCTGATAAAGTCCCCCGGTTCCACGGAAAGGCTTGCGTGATCCACCGCGTTAAAGGCCCGCCCGCCCCGTTTGTATTCCTTACTCAATTCTCGTAATTCGAGTAATCCCATCACTCGCCCTCCCGCATGGTAAAATAGGTTTCCGCCCGGCTCATCCGCAACGCCGCATAAAGAGACGCGAGCGGCCCCACCAGAGCGGAAAGAAAGAGGCTTCCCGCAACAAACAGCATGATGCGCGAAGGCGGCGCGTCAAGGTAGGGCAATTCAAGCCGTTCGCTTAAGAGCGTGGAAAAGGGAAAGACCGCGAGGCTGGCAAGCGCGATGCCCGCAACGCCTCCGGCAATCCCCGCGATAAACGATTCGCCTAACACCATGCCGACGAGCCGTCTTCTTGTCGCGCCCAAAATACGCAACAGGGCGAACTCTTTCTTGCGCTCGTGCATGATCCCTGAAAACACCGCCGCAAGCACGATCACCGCCAATACCCATAATGCCAGCGAAAACAGGCGAATGTAGTTGACCAGCCCGGATAAGCTCGCGGCAATGCGGGCGAATATGCCCTGGGAAACCAGCACGTCCACGCCCTCGTTTTGTTTGCGTATGTTAGAGGCAATGAGCGACGGGGCTTTCGCCGAATCGGTCTTTACCAGAATGGCGGAAACACGGTTTCTAACCGCTTCTTTTTCCTGAACGGACAGAAAATTGTAGCCTTCCGACCGGGCCCGTCCGATGAGGTCGCGCATGGTGTTCATCGTCATAAAGACCGATATGTCAAACCCGCTCGCGCTGCTTGAAAGCTGGGCGGCCACCGGGTATTCATGGCTGAACAACTGAATCGTCCCGTTCGGGCGAAGCGCGATCCGGCTGCCGACCACGACCTGCCCGTCACGCACCTGTCCGCTGTGCTTTTCCGCAATCCACGGCTGAACAACAAAATCCGTCGCCGGGTCGTAGGCGATAAGCTGGACGGCGGCATCGCAACAGTCGGTCGCAAGCGAGGTCAGAAAAAACTGCGGGGACGCGCACACAACCCCCTCGGTCTGCGACACCTTATCGGCAATAGCGGCATCAAAATAAAAATAGTTCGCGCCGCCATGGAGCAACAGGGACTGCGCCTTCTCGGAGGCCCCGGTGGGCACCACCATCAAATCCGCCCCAAACCGCTTGGTCATCGTAGCCAGCCCCTGTTGCAGGTTCAAGGCGAGAATCGACCCGCCGAACAGGGCAAACGCGAGAATCGCCGCCACCACCACGAGACACGCGGTACGAACCGGCTTTGCCCGAAGGTTTTTAAGGGACAAGCCCCCGGTTGTAAGATTCATCTTCTGCATACATGCTCCTCTATTGTTGTAACTATTCAGTGGGGGGACGCCTCCCCCTCGCTCCAGACACGCACTCCGGTCGATACGTCCACGCCTAAAGGCGCGTCCGCACCTCCCTCCGTTTGGTCTTCCACCACCCCCTCTGCGGGGACAAAACCATGCGGTGCATGGTGGCCAAGCGTTGCTTGGCTTAGTGGGCGTATCCCCAAGCGTCCACGGACGGACGCATTACCGAAGCACACCGTAGGTGTGCCACGCCCCGGCCCGGAAGCCCGAAGCAGGACGCTGAGGACTGTAGGGAGCCCCCGTAACGCCCCCATCCCCCGCATCTCGGCGGGATCAAGGTGTGGAGTTTCGGAAAAAGCGGGCGTAGCCCGCCCGAAACTCCCGAAGCGGGCAACATCCGCGACCGCAACGCCCCCGAATCACGGCGGCGACTGAATAGTTGAGGCTGAGTTTCACCAACCATTGTTAGTCTATGCTAATATACTCCCTTTTTTGTGTCAATAGCCTGATGCTGTTTCCAAAAGCAGAGGAATACCGCCTCCACCGATGCGTTCCTCTTGCTCCAGATACCCCGTTTCCAAAGCCTTTTCATTAAATTTCCAAATCCCCGATCTGTTTTCTCATGGTTACTCCTTTGGAATTGTATAAATTACTATAAAATACTTATATTTTATAGGATATATGAACTCGCTTTTTTTGTCAAGCGAATCGTGAAAATTTTCAAATTTCTTGTTGAATCATCGTCATTTCCTTTCAATTTCCAAAAAGCGGCCGGATATGTTTATTTAATTTCTTTGATTTTATGCTGGTTTTATAGTTCCTGCTGGGTAAAAAAAGCAACTGATATTGCCCTGATGTTTCAGGGCAACGTCATTTACTTTCAATCGCCAAAAAATGGTTAGAACTCAGGAATTTTTACCACGAATCACATGAGGCTGTTCCAAAACCCCACGAGGTTTTTTCCTCGCAGTGATCCGGGGGCGTTACGGGGGTGGTAAACCCCCGTTGAAGGGGGTAGCGGATGACCAAACGGAGGGAGGTGTGGACGCGCCTTTAGGCGCGGACATATCGACCGGAGAGCGGGCTGGAGCGAGGGGGAAGGCTTTCCCCCTTTTGCTTGGTTTTGGAACAGCCTCAGGTAACTATTCAGCCGTTCCGTTATTTCACTAGCGCAACACGAAGCGTTGACCCGTTGAGCCGATTGCTTCGCTTCGCCCGCTCCAATGAGCGGCTCGCTCGCAATGACGAGGGTATCGCGTTTGTTCGTGTGGTTCGTGGTTCATTTTCCCTTATCCATTCACCATTTTCCATTCGCGCAGCGCAACGCGGCCTATTGTTTTTGCCAAAGGTGTGGTATAATAGCCGTATCAAGATATGAAGGAGAGACTTATGCATTTGAAAAAAGATGTTTCTGTGGATTTGTTGACGTTGACCAGCATGGGAGTGCGAATTACGCCGACGGGGCGGCAGCCGATTCAGACGAGCAGCCTGTACGAGATGCAGGCGACGAGTGCGGAGAGTAATGTGCTGAATGTGGCGGCCAGTCTCGGACTCCGCACCAAGGTGCTGACCAAGTTTGTGGCAGGGAGCCCCATCGCGCAGTTTATCAAGGGCGAGCTTCGCAAGCGGAACATCGCGTACGAAGGCGCGGAGGTTGAGCAGGGCGGGCCGTGGGGATTCCGTCATCAGTTCAATATTGCCGATGCGGGCTACGGTGTTCGGGGGCCGGTGGTGCATAACGACCGTGCCGGGGAAGTTGGCCGCACGATTGCGGCGAAGGACTTCGACCTCGACCGGATTTTTGGCAAGGACGGGTGTCGGATCCTCCATCTGTCGGGGCTGATTGCGTCGATGAGCAAGGACACCTCGGCGGCCTGTCTCGAAACGGCGCGGGCGGCCAAGAAGAACGGGACGCTGATCTCGTTTGACCTCAACTACCGGGCCTCGTTCTGGAAGGGACGGGAAGCGGAGTTGAGCGCGGCGTTCAAGGAAATTGCCGGGGCTGCGGACATTCTCATCGGCAACGAGGAGGACTTTCAGTTGGCACTGGGCATCAAGGGGCCGCCGTCGGGCGGTTCGGGGCTTGCCGCAAAGATCGACGGCTTCAAGGGCATGATCGAGGAAGTTGCGAAGGCGTACCCCAACACGCAGGTGTTCGCCACGACGTTGCGGGAAGTCCACAGCGCGAACCGGCACAGTTGGGGCGCGATTCTCCGGGCGGAAGGCCGCTGGTACGAGGAAGCGCCCCGCGACATCGATGTGCTTGACCGCATCGGCGGCGGCGACGGCTTTGTGGCGGGCCTTCTCTACGGCATCCTCAAAGGCTGGGAACCGGAAAAGTGGCTCCAGTTCGGCTGGGCAACCGGCGCGCTCGCCACGACCGTGGTCACCGACTATGGCACCCCGTCCGACGAGGATCAGGTGTGGAGTATTTACAAAGGAAACGCAAGGGTAAAGAGGTAACAAGATGAAGAAAAGCGATATTGGACTTGTCGGGCTCGCCGTCATGGGGGAAAACCTCGTGATGAATATGGAGAGCAAAGGGTTCACCGTGAGCGTGTACAACCGCACCACCCAGAAGGTGACGGATTTTATCAATGGACGCGCGAAGGGTAAGAACATCGTGGGCGCGATGACGCTCGAAGAATTTGTGTCCCAACTGGAAAAGCCGCGCAAGGTTTTTTTGATGGTGAAGGCGGGCCAGGCCGTCGATGACTTCATCGAGACCCTGCTCCCGCTTCTGGAAAGCGGCGACGTGATCATCGACGGAGGGAACAGCCATTTCCCGGACACCACGCGCCGTACCGCCTACTTGGAGAGCAAGGGATTGCTTTATGTCGGCACCGGCGTTTCCGGTGGCGAAGAGGGCGCGTTGAAAGGCCCCTCGATGATGCCCGGCGGCAGCGAGAAGGCGTGGCCCCTCGTAAAACCGGTGTTTCAGGCGATCTCGGCCAAGGTCGAGGATGGCAGTCCCTGCTGTGAATGGGTCGGACAGGGCGGCGCGGGCCACTTTGTCAAAGTGGTGCACAACGGCATCGAGTACGGCGACATGCAACTCATCTGTGAAGCCTACCAGCTCATGCGGGACGGCTTAGGGCTGACCGCCGCCGAGATGCACGAGGTCTTTGCCGAGTGGAACAAGGGGGAACTTGACAGTTACCTCGTCCAGATTACCCGTGACATCCTCGCCTACAAGGACAAGGATGGCTCTCCGCTCGTTGACCATATCCTCGACACGGCGGGCCAGAAGGGAACCGGCAAGTGGACGGTGATTTCCGCCCTTGACGAGGGGATCGCCCTCACGCTGATCGGCGAGGCGGTGTTTAGCCGCTGTCTTTCGGCCATCAAGGAAGAGCGCGTCGCCGCCGCGAAAACGCTGAAAGGCCCCGACCCCAAGATAAACCTCGACAAAAAGACGTTTATCGGGGCGATTCGCCAGGCCCTCTTCGCCTCGAAGATCGTGAGTTACGCCCAGGGCTACGCGCTGATGCGTACCGCCGCCGCGACGTACGGCTGGAAACTCAACTACGGCCAAATCGCGCTCATGTGGCGGGGCGGCTGTATCATTCGCAGCGTGTTCTTGGGCGACATCAAGAAAGCCTTCGACAAAAATCCGGGCCTTTCGAACCTGCTCCTTGATGACTACTTCAAGGCCAAGATCGAAGCCGCCCAGTCAGGCTGGCGTGCCGTCTGTGCCGCCGCCGTCCAGTCGGGCATTCCCGTTCCCGCGATGGCCGCCGCGCTCAGTTACTACGACGGCTACCGTTGCGAAAAGTTGCCCGCCAACCTCTTGCAGGCCCAGCGCGACTACTTCGGCGCGCACACCTACGAGCGGCTCGACGCAAAACGCGGCGAAGTCTTTCACACCAACTGGACCGGCGAAGGCGGCACCACCGCGTCGACGACCTATACGGTGTGAGGCGGGGCGATAAAAAACAAGGGGATTATCACATTTAACCACGGATTACCCAGATGAAACGGATAGGCACAGATTTTTCACTCCCTATCTTGTTTCATCTGCGGTAATCCGTGTTCATCTGTGGTTCCTTGTGATTAAGATTTGTGATTCCATATCATCTGCGGTTAACCGTAATAAAGGTTCTTGTGAGATTTGCCACTATCTTTTATTTACTCTCCCAATTTTGATAAATAGTAAGAAACAAGTTTTTTATTGACCGTTGTTCTTTGGACGGCTCATTAAAAAACGCTTTAAATGAATCCTTTAAATGAGTCGCAGTGTCTGCTTCTATTCCGGTTAACGAACGAACACCATAAAAAAGCGATTTTGCGGTGTTATGAATCTTGTATTGATGATCGTCTGGGTTGGATAAGATATCTAATCCATCTGACAAACCCGAATGAGAATCCTGGACGGGAATTGGCGTTTTGACATAAACATCGGAAACACAGCGTTCCCGTTCCGCATAGATAAATTCTTCGCGGGCTTTTGAAAGCAGATAACTTTTTACAATATCTTTGCCTCCATTGTAAAAGGATGGAATAAAGATACAAAAAACCACCGTATAAACAAAAATCCAATACCGTTTCGGCGTCTCGTGAAAAGAGCGCAATAAATATAAGCCCGCTATAATAAAAAACACTACAGGGACGAGTAGTGCCCTTTCCTTTATATATCCAATTGCCAACGAGAAAAAACTGACGAGTGCCGTGAGAAAACAACCAAACGGCAATACGTCCACCTTGTTTTTTCTGAACCAAAAAATCTCCACTCCCATGACAACGACAATACATACGGGAACCCCACAGTAATAGATAAAATCCACAGGTGATTTAGCAAAATTGAAAACCATTTCTTTTATTCCGGAGAACTGCCCAGTTGAAGCGGAAAGAAGAAAACAAAAACCCGTCAAGATTCCTCCTGTTCCCAAAACTTCAAACAAACAGATTTTTTCTTTTCGGAAAAACTTTCGGATAAAATATCCGATCAGCAGAACGCAGATACCACCTGCGGCATTCTGCATACCCCAGCCTGTTATTACCCCTAAGACAAAAAGCGGGATTGAAAGAATAATCTTTTGCGTGTATGTATTATCTACATATTTTTTCCGGTATGGAACAAGAAATAGCAGGGCGAGAGTCAAACTCCATAAATAATTCAGACTTCCCGTGAGCCAGAGGAAATCCTGCCCCCACGCCGGGGTTAAAAGCCAAATGGCAATATTGACAAACAAAAATGCGGACGGCGCTATTTTCTTGAATGAACCGAAACTGTGATAACAAATAAGCATAATGAAAAGACTATAGACAATGGTGTTGCACACATCGAAAATAATTTTGTTTTTTGGCGCGCAGAACACAAACTGCAAAAAATTGATAAAAACCCTCCCGTTGCCGGCAAGCGTGGGATTGGTAAAGAGATTGCCGGTTGATTGTATCATATCCTGAAACGAACCTATCAGGCGTTCACGAGGCGTATACCATGAAACGGTAAAACACGCATTGGGAAAGTCATCCCACCAATAGGGGGTAAGCGTGTTAAACAGAAAAAAGAATAGTATGGGAAACACAATCATTAAAGCACCAGCGATTTTTGGCAGAATCCGTTTGTTAGTCATTATTTTTCCTCCACACAAACAATTTGGAAAGTGTAAAATTTATTGTCATTCCCGCCATGATTCCGCAGGCTTGGGCGATAAACTTATAAGGCGGGGCAAAGTTTGTAATGACAAGTGTCATTACCGCGATGTTTACCGCGAGCCCCAAAAGAGAGGCGGCAATAAATTGAAGCCATTTTTTCGGGGACAAGGCTTCGTTTTCCGTGTTTTGCTTAAAAGACCATTTGTGATTGATGATATAGTTTTGCGTCGCCGCGACAAGGAAACAGCACACACTCACCGGAATTTCCGGCAGTCCCGCCACATCCGCGCAGAAGAAAAAGATGACGAGGTTTGTTACCGTGCCAAGCCCGCCGGTAAGGGAAAACTTTATAAACTGGGTGAACGCAGTGTTGCTTCCGGCGACAAATTTAATTTTCCAGACATTGATAAACGCCTCGAAGAATATGCTCCTGGACATTTTTGAAGTTCCACGTTTCCGGTCGGTGAACAGTATCGGGATTTCTTTTATACGGCAGCCCACGATAAAGGCCCGGTATTTCATTTCGACCTGAAACGAATAGCCCTTCGAGATGATGTTCTCAAGTCCGATTTTTTCGAGTGCCGCTTTGGTCCACATATTGAAGCCGCCGGTGAGGTCTTTTATAGAGCAGCCCAGTACGGCGCGGGCATAGAGCGAGCTGCCTTTTGAAATGAGGTTCCGCAGAAAAGTCCAGCCTTCAACGCCGCCGCCCTGTATGTTCCGCGAACCGATTACGACATCGTGGGTCTCAATTTCCGCAAGCATCGCGGGAAGGTAAGCGGGATTGTGGGAAAAGTCCGCATCCATTTCGAGAAAAACATTGCAGCCCTTTGAAAGCCCCCACGCGAAGGCGGCCAGATATGCCGCCGCAAGACCCTGTTTGCCGGGACGGTTCAAGAGATGCAGTCTTTCAGGATATTTTTCAATAGCCTTTTCGACAAGCCGCGCCGTGCCGTCCGGGGAATTGTCATCAATAACAAGAATATGCGCTTGCGGCGGGATGTTTTCAAAAACAGCGTCAATAAACGGTTCTATGTTTTCGGCTTCATTGTAGGTTGGAACGCAGACAAGTACATTGTGTGAATTCGGAGTGAGGGCGCGAGTTTCACTCGTTACCCCCTTGACAAGGTTTAACGATGCATCATAATTTTCGTGGCTCGTGGCTCGTGGCTCGTGGCTCGTGGCTCGTGGCTCTCGGCTCTCGGCTCTCGGCTCTCGGCTCTCGGCTCTCGGCTCTCGGCTCTCGGCTCTCGGCTCTCGGCTCTAGGCTCTTGGCTCTCGGCTCTCGGCTCTCGGCTCTCGGCTCTCGGCTCTCGGCTCTCGGCTCTCGGCTCTCGGCTCTCGGCTCTCGGCTCTCGGCTCTCGGCTCTCGGCTCTCG
>JAISZQ010000305.1 GCA_031269165.1 Spirochaetaceae bacterium | reverse complement strand
CACTTTTGTTGTATCAGCTCTATCAGCATTTCTATACCGTTTTTTTTTCCATGTTACCCCTCCATACCCCAGTATAGCGTGTTTTTCTGCCTCTGTCGGCTTAAGTTGTTGACAGTGGGATGCCGAGGGGCGTTCATGGTGCGGCGTGCCCAAGGGCCTCCACGGCAGGTGGCTGCCCCGTCTGGATTGCTTCACCAACGGCACATTGCTGAGCCTGGTCAAAAACCCCACGGGGACGCAATCCTCCGCTGTGATCCGGGGGCGTTGCGGGGGTCTGACCCCCGTAGAGGGGGATAGCGGAGGACGAAGACCGTAGCGAAGGGGGAGACTTCCCCCTTTTTTGTTGGGTTTTTGAACAGGCTCTTTTGAACAGGCTCTAAAGCAGTATATCCGGTATTGCTCCCCCGTCCTCTCCCCGTATGTATTATTTTTCGTTTTTTCTTTATAATTGAACCAGAGGTAGTTGTGGCATTTTCGTTGTTTGAGTTGTTTCGGTTGGGCGGCGTGTTCATGTGGCCGCTGTTGTTTTTCTCGGTTGCCGCGTGCGCGATCGCGCTGGAACGGTTTGTCTACCTGCTGTCGCGGAACCTGAAGATCGACAAGGTGAGCGCGAAAATCGTGGACTGTTGCGAGCGGGGGGCGTTCTCCGAGGCGGTCGAGACGTTGCGGGCGATCAAGAAGCGCGCGCCTTTCGCGGCGATTGTGTTGAAGGCGATCAACAAGAAAGATATGCCTGAGAGGAACCTTGAAAAGGTTCTTGAGAACGAGGCGGGCGCGTTGATCAGCAAATTTGAGACGGGGTTTAACTACCTCACGGCGATCGGCTCGCTCGCGCCACTGACCGGGTTTCTGGGGACGGTTTCGGGCATGATCGGCGCGTTCAGGTCCATCGCGGAGGCAACCGAGGTGAACGCGCAGATTGTCGCGAACGGCATCTACGAGGCGTTGATCACGACCGTATTCGGCCTCATCATCGCCATCGTCGCGATGGTGTCCCACTCGATTTTGTCGCACATCGTCGATAACTTTGCGCTGAAACTGGAAAAGGCCCTTACCGACGTGATTATCGCGCTGAAAGGCGACTCGGACTCGCTGTAAAGGAAGATATAAGATATGAAGATTCCGCGCAAGACCAACCGGGCGTTTGCTGAATCCAGCGCCTCAAGCGACATCGCGTTTCTGCTGATTATCTATTTTATCGTGATTGCGGGGTTCAACGTCAACAAGGGCTTTCTGTTGAATCTTCCGGCAAAGGATTCTACGCGGCTGGTTCTGAAAGACGACCTCCTCCGCGCCGAGTTGGACAAGGACGGACGGGTTCTGTTACAAGGCGAGGCGATAGCCTGGGAGGAGGCGGAACATGAGATCGGGGCCGCGATTGCCCTGCATCCGAATCTTGCGCTGGTACTGACGGTTGATCCCGAAACGGCTTGGCAAAACGTGGTTTCTTTCGTGGAAATGGCGCAGAAACTCCGTGTCGATTCGTTTTCCTTTGCTATGCAAAAATGAAAATAATCGCCGGTTCAAAGGTGAAGGAGAAAAAGGGGGAAAACCGTGCAATTTGCGAAGAAAAAAAGTGCTTTTATTATCCCGACGAACGCGATGAGCGACGTCGCGTTTCTGCTTCTCATCTTCATCATGCTGGTCGCGCTGATCAACTACCGGAAGGAGGTCAAGATCGAGTACCCGGAGGCGTTGCCGGAAAACATGAAGAAGATGTCCGCCGAGAAGAACGTGGAACTGTGGATTGACGGGTCAGGCGCGTTCTATCTGGACGGCATCCTCTGTGACATACAAGTGATTGAGGACGCGGTTACGGACCTCTATCTGAACGCGCCCGAAACGCGGGTGCATATCATCGCCGACCGGAACGTGCCCTTTGAAAAGGTGAACGCGGTGCTTGCGATTTTACAACTGTTGCAGTACCGGGTCGTGTCGCTGGTGGTGAAGGATTGAGGGGATGAGCGCCGTCCGATTGCCGTTTAACGGGGAGCGTCTTGCCCGCGTCATCTGTTTTGCGGTGGTTGCCGCCGTACACATCCTCCTCCTGTGTTTTCTGATCTTTGACATCAAGGTGGCGCAGATTCTGCCCGATCCGCCGGTTGCGGTGATGAAACTCGTGGACGTACAGGAATACACGCCACCCCCGCCGCCTCCTTCCGTGGCGCAGCCTGTGCGGAGCACGGCGGAGACCGTTGCGGAAGAGATCGTCGGGGCGGAGGAACTGGAGCCGCAGGTCGAAGCGAGCGTACCAGCCGCAACGGAGAACAACACGGGGAGCATCGGCGAGAGCAGCACAGAACCGGAGTATCTGCCCCAGCATAAAATTTCCGAGTTACCTCAATTTGATGAAAAAGAACTGCAAAGGCGCACGGTCTACCCGCCGATCGCCCAGCGTTCGGGGATTGAGGGAAGCGTGGTGCTGGACTTGTTTATTGACCGGGCAGGTTATGTGCGGAACATCGTTGTGCTAAAGGAAACGCCAGAGGACAAGGGTTTTGCCGAGGCCGCAGTCAAGGCGTTTCAGGGGATACGGGTACTCAGTCCCGCCCAAGCCAACGGCGAGGCTGTCGCGGCTCATTACCGCCGGCCCGTGCGTTTTACCTTGCGGTAGCCTTGATACGGATATAGTCCCAGACGCTTGTGTCTTCCTGCCCGAGCCGCCAGAACCCGATCTTGTCAACGCCGCTTGTCCGGTACCTATCCATGCGTACGGCAAGCGAATAGGCGTCCTCGAAGTAGACGGTTATGCGGACGTTAGTGTCGTAGGTAAATTGGGGAACGCCGTCCTCCCGTTCAACGGCGGTAATGTCGTTGTCTTTCATGATACTGTCCGTGGTTGAGGCGATAAGGGCGCGGGCCGTTGCCTTGTCCGCCCAACTGCGCCCGTAAAAGGGGATGCCCATGATGAGTTTCTGCGCGCCGATGGTTTTTAGGGCATAGGCGGCGACATCCCGGCACCATTGCATCGACGCGACGGGGCCCGGCGCGCTTCCCGACCAGTGTTCGTCATAGGCCATCACGAAAACCCGGTCGGCAATGCTTGCAATGTTCCCGTAATTGTAGGTAGTGTTTTCGGCCGTGCGGGCGGGAACGCAGACCGACAGTATTTTTTCGCCCAATGCCTCTTTTAGTTGCCGTAACAGCGAGAGAAAGTTGTCCGCATCCCGCAGGGGCACGTATTCCAGATCAATATTCAGCCCGTCATATTCGTCGGTCATCGCTATGAGCGCGTTGAAAAAGGAGTCGCGTGCCATGCTTTCCGGTTGCAAAAGAAAATGGGTGAGCCCTGAACTTCCGCACGCGATGGAGACATGTACACGAGCGTTGGTTTGCGGCAGACTCTTCCGGCGCGGAATGTCGACAATCGAGCCGTATGCGTCAACTTCGGCCCCAAAATACACGACGTCGGTGAGGGGATAACTTGCTTTCAGATACTTTTCATTCCGGGCGACGACATAGGTCCAGACTTCCGAAAATGCGGATTCGGGGAGGTAGACGAGGTTATCCGAAGCGAAGGAAAACTCAAAGTTCCCCGGTTCCTCGGCGGCGGCCGTTTCGGACGAGGAAACCGTCCCGCATGAAACGGACAATAACAGAAAGAGGGCGCACAGCACGGCGGCAGAAAAATGTTTACGGTTGAGGCGCATTCTTTTTCTTATCGGCGTTTCTTGGTGTATTATATAGCGTCTGTCCAGTCGGTTACTTTGCGGACAGACACTGCATTTGCATTCGCAAATGCGTTTTTCGCGGATTTAAGGGATAAGAGGTGAGGGTGTCATTGCGAGCCGCGAAGCGGCGAAGCAATCCAGTCGAGGAAGGCCCACACACAGGATTGCTTCGCTCCGCTCGCAATGACGGGCGGGGTATAATCCGTTTCGTCCGCGCAATCTGTGGTCCCTATCATTTTCCATGCTCCGTTTCCCCTTTTCAATCCATATAGGGGTTGATTCCCCGCCCTTTAGGGCGTAAAACTGGGGGTGCGGGGGATTTGTTCCCCCGCATACGCAAAGATTTCAAGGAGAAATCTTCAATACCCCGCCATTCATGCTAACCTTGACCCACAGAATCATGCGAGGAACTCCCGGTAAGCCAGCAAGATATATAACTTCATCAGTCCTATCCATACCGTCTTCACCCCGGGTGGCCCGTCACTGGGCGCCCGTTT
>JAISZQ010000303.1 GCA_031269165.1 Spirochaetaceae bacterium | reverse complement strand
CACTTTTGTTGTATCAGCTCTATCAGCATTTCTATACCGTTTTTTTTTCCATGTTACCCCTCCATACCCCAGTATAGCGTGTTTTTCTGCCTCTGTCGGCTTAAGTTGTTGACAGTGGGTTTACCACCCCCGCAACGCCCCCCGGATCACCACGAGGAAAAAACCTCGTGGGGTTTTGGAACAGGCTCAAAGAACAAAAACCGAGCCGCGCGTCAAAGCCTGAAAGGAGTCAGCCTATCGTGGTGCCCAAAAACGGCTCGTTCCCGCTCCCCCTATCGAGGATTTTTCGCACGTTGTCGAGGTCGCGGCCCGAGGCGCAGATTACTTTGAGGCCCTTTTCTTCGGCAAAGGCCGACGCGACAGGGTCGAAGGGGACGTTTTTGCCGGGGACCCATTCGCTGCCGACGATTTTGCGGAAGTCAGGCCAGGAGATTTGTTCGATCGGCCGCGCGGCGGGGTCTTCTTTAGGGTCGGCGGTGTAGACTTGCGCGATGTTGGAGAGGTTGATCACGGTGTCCGCGCCGGAACGGGCGGCAAGGAGGGCGGCGTCGTAGTCCGAGGAAAACCCCGGTTTCCAGCCGCAGCCCACGAGAACACGGCCTTCGCAAAGGGGCGCGGCACTCGGATCGGTAATCACGGGGGCGGTTACCCAGCGAGCGAATACCGCGCGGACGAGTTCGGCGTTGAGCCGTGTCGCGGCGATCCCGATCCGGTCGGCGTTATCGTTATGGAAGACATCTGACGCGCCGCCTGAAACTTCCCGGTAGGCGTTCTGCCAGACGCGGGCCGGAGCCCCGCCGCCCGTTACGATGATAAAACGCCGCCCTGCGTCTTTGACCAAAAACGCCTCAATGAGCGCGGCAAATTGTTTCAAAAACGGAACGTCAACGCCGCGAAGAACGTCAATCGGGGCGACAATCGAGCCGCCCAGAGATAAAACGGTTGTCATACTATAACCTCCGTGGGGTCAAGTCCCCGCAACGTCGCAAAATAGTCGTCCACCGTCTCGGGGCGGCGAATCATGCGCACGGTCTTTTTCCCACCCGCCCTTCCGCCGTCTGTCGAAAGCAACAGTTCCCCGGCGCGGAGTTTTCCGTTGTAGTTGAAGCCCATCGCCCGGCCGTGCGCCCCCGCATCGTGAATGATCACGAGGTCGCCGTCCGCTTCCCCGGTCTTGATCGCCGGAAGACGGCGCTGAATGGCAAACTTGTCGTTGTTTTCGCAGAGGCTGCCCGCCACGTCGTAGACGTCCTCAAGCGGGGCGTCCTCCTTTCCGGCCACGGTTATGTGGTGGTACGCGCCGTAGAGGGCAGGACGCATGAGGTCGGCCATCGAAGCATCCAGCCCGATGTAGTTGCGGTAGATGGCCTTCCGGTGGATGGCCCGCGCAACCAGCCAGCCGTAGGGCCCGGTAACAGCGCGGCCCCACTCGGTGCGAAGGGCAACCCCGCCCAAACCATGCGGGACGAGAATCTCCTCGTAAGCCGCCTTGAGCCCGGCGGCCAACTTTTCGTAACTGAAAGGTTCCTGCTCAGGCCGATACGGGATGCCGACCCCGCCGCCGATGTTGATAAACTCGACGGCAATTCCGGTCTTCTCCTGTATCTCGACGGCAAATTCAAACAGCAACCGCCCCGTCTCGATATGGTAGTCCTCGCACAGTTCGTTGGACGCGATCATCGCGTGGAGCCCGAAACGCGCGGCCCCCTTCTTGCGTAACGCCGTAAACCCGTCGATGATCTGCTCGCGGGTAAACCCGTACTTCGCCTCGACCGGATTCCCGATGATGACGTTGCCCTGCTTCTTGTCGCCGGGATTGTAACGGCACGAGACCAGCGGGGGAATGCCGCACGCCTTTTCCAGAAAATCGATGTGCGTGAGGTCGTCCAGATTGATGACCGCGCCCAGTTCCGCCGCCGTGCGATACTCCGCCGCCGGGGTCTCGTTACTCGTGAACATGATCTTCTCGCCGCAAATCCCCGCCTCGGCTGCCAAAAGCAATTCCGGAAGGCTCGAACAATCCGCCCCCATCCCGCATCCGGCCAGCAACCGCAGAATCGCCGGGTTGGGCAACGCCTTCACCGCAAAATGCTGCACATACCCCGGAAACGCCGCAAACGCCGTGAAAATCCGCGCCGCATTCTCGACAATGCCCGCCTCGTCGTAGAGATAGAACGGCGTCCCAAACACAGCGGCAATTGCTTCGAGTTCGTCTTTCGTTAAGGGAAAAGTCTTCGTCGACATAGAAAAAGCATAGCGGAAAATCGCCGGATAGGGAAGCAGGCGGTCCCTTCGGAGAATAGAAAATAGTAAATGGAAAATGAGCCGCGAACAACACGAACCTCACGAACAGTTGCTCAGGTGGTTTGTTCAGTTCGTGTATGTTCGTATTGATTCGTGATGATAGTACTGCTCCTTGCTTACGTTGTTGACAGGAGTGCGCTATCGGCCTACCGACCCGTT
Organism: Spirochaetaceae bacterium; assembly: GCA_031269165.1. GTDB lineage: Bacteria > Spirochaetota > Spirochaetia > Treponematales > Breznakiellaceae > JAIRNN01. The sequence goes on along the minus strand of JAISZQ010000303.1, from coordinate 1,511 downwards.
ATCAAAGTACCTAACGTTACCCTGCGGAGGCTTGACGCATCTCTTAAAAGTTAATACATTAACAATAAACTGCTTTACATTTAAGGACGAACATGAACAACAAAAACATTGCGCTTATGGAGAACGAGCGGCCCGCAGTTGCCATTCTCCGGCTGGCTTTGCCTATGATGCTGTCTATGATAGCCCAGATGGTCTACAACATGACCGACACTTTTTTTATCGGGCAAACCGGGGACCCAAATATGGTGGCCGGGATTTCGCTTGCCATGCCGCTTTTCATGGTTTCCCAGGGCATCGGCAACATTTTCGGCATCGGCGCTTCCAGTTATATTTCACGGCTCCTCGGCGCGCGGCGGGGCACCGAGGCGAAACAAACCTGCGCGGTCGCTTTTTGGACGACCTTTGCGCTGGGAATTTTCATCACGGCGGCACTCTTCCTTGTGCGGAAACCTTTTTTGCTGGTGAGCGGGGCAAGCGACGCGACCTTTGCCTATGCGGACCGTTACTTTTCCATTATCAACGCCTTTATGGTGTTCGCCCTCCTCAACATCACGCTTTCCGGCCAAATGCGCAGTGAGGGCGCGACCGCCAAGGCGACCCAGGGAATGCTTATCGGCATCGTTCTCAATATCGTTCTTGACCCGCTGTTCATCCTCACCTTGGGCTGGGGCGTGGCGGGCGCGGCGTGGGCAACGATTATCGGGATGATCGCCTCGGTGGGGTACTGCTGCCTTCATTTTATTTCGCGCCGCTCCGTCCTGTCCATACACCCGAAAGACTGTAAGCCGACCGCCAGAATGTACGCGGAAATTCTGAAAATCGGCATTCCCTCGGCCCTCTCCAATATTGCGATGACGGTTTGTTTTGTCTTTCGGAACCGGATTGCGGCAAGTTACGGCGATTTTGTGATTGCCGGCAGCAGCATCAACAACCGGATAGGCTCGATTAGCTTTATGCTCATCATGGCGCTTGCTATGGGCTACCAGCCCTTCGCCGGGTTTAACTACGGGGCGAAAAACATTGAGCGGCTCAAAGCGGGCTTTCGCGTCACCATACTCTATGCAACGGTTTTGGCCGTGTTTTTTGTCGTGGTGTTCGCGCTGGGGGGACGGCGTATCTTCACCCTGTTTATCCGCGATGCGGCGACTGTGGACGCGGGGGTGAAATTGTTGTACGCTACCCTGTGGGCCTTGCCGTTTGTCGGCCTACAAATGACCATGATGGTAACGTTTCAGGCATTGGGAAAGTCGGTTCTCGCGACCATTGTGACGCTGGGGCGGGATTTCCTGTTTTACCTTCCGCTCCTTTTTCTGTTCAACCATCTCTGGCGCTTTAACGGCTTCATGTACAGCCAGCCGGTCGCCGACGGCCTCACGACCATTGTTGCCCTTGTCTTGAGCGCCCGTTTGTTCAAAACATTAAAGGCGACGGATGGAGTAACTATTGAGTCGGGGGGGGGGGGGGGCCCCCCCCCCCCCCCCCGCCCCGCGGACCCCCACACCCGCCCAGAC
>JAISZQ010000168.1 GCA_031269165.1 Spirochaetaceae bacterium | reverse complement strand
TTTTTTGTCCGCGAATGCACGCGAATATGCGCCATACATGGCGTTGCGAATACGCGCTGATGGGTACGTATTATTCGTATTTATTCGCGCCATTCGCGGACCAAAATCCTTAAGTTCTTGACAGGGGGAGACGCGGCAAATTGCCGATCCCCCTTTTGATGAGATTCTGAACAGGCTCTTAGGGTCCTTCGCTATCCCCTTCTACGGGGGTCAGACCCCCGTAACGCCCCCGGCACTTTGGTGTTGGGTATTATAAAGGAACATCACGATAACCGCGACTTGTGCCATAGCGCGACGCGGATGAACACGGATCAAGCGAGGTATAATCCGTGCCGCCCCGTCTTGCAGAAAATGCCGGTTGCGGGTATGCTGGTGGTTACGGGCGCGGGATAGGCCGTGTCCGGCAACTATATTTCCATTTGGAGGAAAACTATGAAAAGACGGATTATTGCGGCGGTGGCGTTGACGGCGGCACTGACAGGGGCGCTTCTGGTTTTGGCGGGATGTACCAAGTCCGGCGGCAGCGGCGGGGCCAAACTGGTGTATTGGTCCATGTGGAACGAGGCGGAACCGCAGGGGCAGGTCATCGCCCGCGCGGCGGAAGCCTTTACGAAGGAGACGGGTATCGCCGTTGACATCAACTTCAACGGTCGGGAGATTCGCAAGACCTTGCAACCCGCCCTTGATGCCGGGGAGACCATCGACCTCTTTGACGAGGACATTGAGCGGGTCGCCAACACGTGGGGGAACTACCTCTTGCCGCTGGATACCTATGTGGCAAAGTCCTATTCGACCACCGGCGGGAAGCCCTATGGGGACGTGATTAACAAGACGCTCCTCACCCTTGCGCGGGATCTCGGCGGCGGTCAGGTCAAAAACATTCCCTACCAGCCTTCGGCCTTTGTGACGATGTACAACAAAGACCTCTTTGAAAAGGCGGGGATAACGTCGGCTCCGAAAACCGGGACGGAATTGCTGGAGGCGTGTGCGAAGCTGAAGGCGATCGGCATAACGGGCATCACCGTGGACGACGCCTACATGGCGGCCTTTTTCGGCTACAGCATTGACCGCTTGGTTGGTGCCGATGCCACGCTGGCAATGGTGAAGAACAACGATTTCTCAGGGCCGCAGGTGCTGGCGTTTGGCCAACTGATGGAGATGATGGTGCAAAACGGCTTCTTTAGCCAAAAAGCCGCCTCGAACATCTACCCGGCAGGGCAGGTCGAGGAGATCGCCACCGGCAAGGTCGCCATGTACCTGAACGGCACGTGGCTTCCCAACGAGATCAAGGGGAACGCCCCCAACATGAAGTGGGGCGCTTTTGCCTGGCCCGCGCTGGGCAACGGCGACGGCCCCGAGGCGAACAACTTCGGTTCCCAGAGTTTCGGCATCAACAAGAACACCAAGTACCCGGAGGAAGCGTTCCGGTTCGTCGTGTGGCTTACCACCGGCACGTGGGACGCGACGCTGGCGCAGGAGAGTATCGGTATCCCGATGGGTAACGATTCCGCGTGGCCCGATGCCCTCGCCGAGGCAAAAGTGGTGGTGGATTCCACGACAAAGCGGCTTCCCTGGGCAGTAGGCATGGAGGACAGCCCCGACATCAACGCGAAGATTAAGGAAAATTTCGCAAAACTCATCATGGGCACCCTCAACGCCACCCAATTCGCCGAAGCAATGGCCAAGTAGCCCCCGCAGGGGGCTCCCTTGGGCGCACCGCACGACGAACGGGCCTCGGCCCCCCTTCGGGGGGAGAGGGGGTAGGCCCGTCATTGCGAGGAGGCGGCAATATGCCGACGACGAAGCAATCCAGACGAGAGAGGGCCCTCACACTGGATTGCTTCGCTTCGCTCGCAATGACGGGCCGATCTGAGCCTAGACGGGGCAGACCCTGTCCTGGTGCGGATCGGGGTCCCGATATGGGCTGGATCACCTGCGAGATCTGCACAGGAAATGAACTTTGAGTCCAAAGGAACAGAGGATATGTTAAAAAACAACAGACGGGTTATCGTAATTTTTCTTGCGCCGGCGGTGCTGTGCTATGTGCTGGTCTTTCTTTACCCGACCATCCGCACGGTGGCGATGAGTTTCTTCAAGGTGGAAAGCGTATCGGCCCCCGTGGCGGACTGGGTTTTTACGGGATTGGGGAACTACCGGAAACTCTTTTCGACGCCGATTTTTCTCCAGTCGCTTGAAAACATCGGCCGCCTCTGGTTTACGGGCGGTTGCGCGGTGATGTTTCTCGCGCTGGTCTTCGCCGTCATTCTTACCGGGAAACTACGGGGCACCAAATTTTTTAGGAGCATGATCTATCTTCCCAACGTGGTGAGCGCGGTGGCGATGGGAACCATGTGGATCAACTACGTGTATAACTCCGATTACGGCTTCCTGCACAACGTACTTTCCACGCTGGGGTTCAAAGCGGCCGCCGCGACCCTGTGGACCGCGCCGGGCAACCTGTTCTGGAGCATGACCGCCGCCTATTGTTTCGGCATGGTCGGGTACCACATGCTGATCTTTATCAGCGGCATCGAACAGATACCCAAGGACTACTACGAGGCCGCCTATCTGGAGGGGGCCAACGTGCTGCAACGGTTTTTCAGGATAACCGTGCCCAATATGCGGGGCGTTATCCGTACCAACATTGTCATGTGGACGGTGTTTACCGTCGGGTTCTTCGTGTGGGGCCAGTTGTTCAGTCCGGTGAACCTCTCCAACGACACCGTTGCCCCGATGAACTATATGTACGAGCTGGTCTTCGGCGCGTCTTCTTCCGCGACGACGGCCCGTGATTCGGGGGCGGGCGCGGCCATCGGCGTTATTCTCGCGCTCATCGTCGCGCTGGTGTTTGTGTCAACCAATTTCATCGTCAAACACGATGACGCGGAACTCTAGAACCGTGGTATTTAAGGAGGCATTATGCTGAAAAAAACCTATTTCACGTCCGGTATCGGGTATATCATCGTGGGGATATGGGTGCTGTTCACCTTTGTCCTCATCGGCTGGGTGTTTTTCGCGTCCCTTTCGACCTCAAGCGAAATTTTCTCCGACCACATGTTTTCGTTTCGAAGCGGCTTCCACTTTGAAAACTATGTCAAGGCATGGAAAACCCAGCGGGTCTCGGTGTTCTTCATGAATTCGTTCATTTATACACTGGTCTCCTGCACCGCAATCATCCTCATTGCCGCGCCCGCCGCCTACGCCCTCTCCCGCTTCCGTTTCCCCGGCTCGAACCTTATCCAGAATATGTTCGCCGCCGCGCTGGGCATCCCCGTTATCATGATCATCATGCCCCTGTTCGGCCTCGTGTCCACGTTGCGCCTTACCAACAGCCGCGGGATGCTGATGTTTCTCTATACCGCGATGAACGTCCCCTTTAGCGTCTTCTATCTCCTCGCGTTTTTCCGCAACTTGAGTTTCACCTACGAGGAAGCCGCCGCGATTGACGGCTGCCCGCCGATCAGAACCTTCTGGTTCATCATGTTCCCGCTCGTTCAGCCCGGCATCATCACCGTTTCTATCTTCAACTTCATCACCGTTTGGAACGAATACTTCATGTCGCTGATTTTTGCGAACAAGGCGGCCGTCCGGCCCGTGGCGGTGGGCCTCTACAACATGATCCAGTCCATGCGCTATACCGGTGACTGGGGCGGAATGTTTGCCAGCGTGGTCATCGTGTTCCTCCCGACCTTCGTCCTCTACATTCTGCTCTCCGAGAAGATCATCGCGGGCGTTACCGCCGGGGCCATCAAGGGATAGTGCTTCTCCCAAAGAAATAGAGAGAGGGGGACGGGTTGCCGCGTCTCCCCCTGTCAACAAATTATTGAATAAATCAGTGCTTCCTTAAGAAAAACAGCCGAGGCCGTTCCAAAACATCAGTTTTTGGAACAGCGTCCCTAGATTTAAGGGAAAAACCGGGGCCTTTGACCGGTTTTTCCAAGAGCCAACGGCTCCAGCCTGTTCCAAAACCGTGCGAGGTTTTTTCCTCGCTGTGATTCGGGGGCGTTACGGGGGTGGCAAACCCCCTGTCAACAACTTAAGCAAATGGAATATAAGAGTGGTCAACGGGTTACACAGATTTTTAGTTTTTTTGTCCGCGAATGTACGCGAATGTATGCGAATACGCGCTGATGGGTATGTA
>JAISZQ010000067.1 GCA_031269165.1 Spirochaetaceae bacterium | reverse complement strand
AAAGGGGGAATCGGCAAATTGCCGCGCCTTCCCCCTCGCTCCAGCCCGCTCTCCGGTCGATATGTCCGCGCCTAAAGGCGCGTCCACACCTCCCTCCGTTTGGTCATCCGCTACCCCCTCTACGGGGACAAAACCATGCGGTGCATGGTTTTGTGGGCGTACCCCAAGCGTCCACGGACGGACGCATTAGCGAGTACGCCCCGGCCCGGAAGTCCGAAGCAGGACGCTGAGGGCTGTAGGGAGCCCCCCGTAACGCCCCCGAATCACAGCGGAGGCTTACATCCTGCGGGGTCATTGAACAGGCTCTAAGGGAGTTTGTTTCAAAACCGAGGCTGTTCCAAAACCTCAAGTTTTGGAACAGCCTCGTTTTTGATTTGAAACAAAGCCCTCTCTTATTCCATTCGCCCGCCACCTTTTACCCCCGCGCACGGGATAGGGGGATGCGGAACAGCCGTAGCGCGATGCGGTTGCGGAGGCACTATCTCCGGCAAACATATCGCGCCGTGACCGAATCGGGGCAACCTGCTCTTGCCTTGCGGAGCCAGCCCGCCCCTGTTTTCGCGCGAAAACAGGGGTGCGCTCGTATGGCGCAAACTTTTTCGCTCTGCCGCAAAACGGTTCACGCCCCGTTCTCTCCGACACGGCTACTGACCGCCGAGAATCGCGTCCACGTATTCGGGATGGTCCACTTTTGTCTTGACCAAATCAAAGATTTTGTTGTCGGTGATAATTTTTTGGAACACGCTTTTTTCGGCCTCCGTCAAAATCACCACGGTTGTGCGCCCTGTTTTTGAAAACTCGTCCATGATTTCCTTTTCAAGCCGCTGGGAAGTCTCGCGCTGGAATTTCGTGCTTTCCACCACGGCTTTGTCGACCGCCGCTTTCTGCGCCGCCGTCAGCGAGTTGTACTTGCTCAAGTTCATCACGACAATGTAGGGCGTGTAGACGTGTTGCGTCATGGACACGAATTTCTGAACTTCGTTGAACTTGTTCGCGGCGATAATGCCGAGGGGATTTTCCTGCGCGTCAACGGTGCCCTGTTGCAACGCGGTAAACAGCTCGCTAAAGGCCATCGGCGTAGGATTCGCGCCGAAAGCGCGCCATGCGGCGAGATGAATCTCGTTTTCCATAGTACGCACCTTAGACCCTCTTACGTCCGCCGGGGCACGCGCCGCAACCTTGTTGTTCGTGTAATTACGGAACCCGTTTTCCCAGAAACAGAGACCCTTGAGGCCAATCGCCGCCATACCGTCAAGTATTTTCTTGCCGGTAGGCCCGTCCAGCGCGGTGTAAGCGTGCTGGTTGCTCAGGAAAAGAAACGGCGCGTCAAAAAGATAGAGGTCGTGGTACGTGGTGGCTATCGAACTGGTCGAACTCACCGTAATATCGATGTCGCCGAAAATCGTCGATTCCACGCAAGCGCGGTCATCCCCCAGTTGGTTACGGGGGAACAAATCCACAACGATGGAACCGCCGCTTTCCTTTTCGACAATTTCCTTGAAGTACGCCTCGGCAAGATTCGACGAGTCCGACGTTACACCGGCCAACTTTAACCGAACGACCCCGCCGCCCGAAGAAGCCGCCTCTCCTTTACCGCCTGCCCACACGTTAAACGCCGCGACCGCGGTTACGATCAACACCAAACCCAAAATTCGTTTCATCTGAAACCTCCAAAAAAATGTATTTATGGAAACATCTAAAAACTCCAGTTTTTAGATGTTAACCGCTAAAAAACGTATGTTTCACCGCCTTGCAAAGACGCGCCCGCAAGGTGAGAAACGACACGGGCGTTTCCCGTGCCCCGGCACCGGAAAAAACAACCCGCTTTTAGAGACGCCCTTATGTCTTGAGCCTGTTCCAAAACTCGGTTAGTTTTGACAGGCTGAGCTAAAGCATTGCAGTTTCTCAGGCTGAAGCCGGGCTAAAGCTGGGCTTTAGCCTTACGAAACTGCACTTTTTAAAGGTTGCTGTTCCAAAACTTGAGGTTTTGGAACAGCCTCTCTTATCAAGCGGAACGTTGCCCGAAAAACCTCTGGAAACACCGCAAAAGTCAATCGAGCGTTTTGCCGTATCACGTTAACCGGAAAGCAACGATTGGCGTCACATTAATCGGCGCTTCCCTCTGTTTTATCCTGTTGCGTTACGCCGCCGCACATGGCATCTCCTCATGGTATTCTTGATGATACAACTCAAGGTACGTCCGGTATCGTTCCGCAAAAAGGCCGTGTCGCGCGGCATCCGGCGTAACGATTTCCCGCGTTTCGACCTTGTAGGAAGCAAGATCATCAAGGTAGCCAATGGCGGCCATCCCCACGAGGGCTCCCCCCAGAAGCGATGCCTGGGAAATTTTCGCGCAGTTCATCTCTTGGCCGAAAATATCGGCGCACATCTGTTTCCAGACCGGAGAGTTGAGGATGCCCCCGGACAACTGAATCTGGCGGGGACTCCCGGCGATTCCACAGAGCGACTCGAAACACTGGTAAAGATTAAACAAAATCCCTTCCAGCACGCTGAAATACATATCCTTTGCCGAATGAGATGCGCGGAGCCTCAAGAAACCGCCCTGGCGCGAATCCAGCCAGCCGGGGCAGCGTTCCCCGAAAAGAAACGGCAGGAAAAAAGGCGCTTGGGAAAAATCAATCGGTTCTTTTTCCACCTCCGCGTATGAACTGTGGGGGAACAGGTTGTTTTTCGCCCAGTCCACACAGTTACACGCGCCGTTTGTCGCCGCCCCGATCATCCACGACACCGGAGAAAGATAACACCACGTACTCGGCGTTTCGGGAATGAACGGGCTTGACACCGACAAGCGCAACGCCGCGCTCGTGCCGATGGAACAGGTCATAATGCCGGGCACCAACGCGCCCGCTGCCACCTGATTGAGCGCGCCGTCAGGGTAAGACGGCACCACCGGAATGCCGGACTTGACCCCCAAAAGCCGCGCGCCCTCAGCCGAGAGCGGTACCGTCTCACGGTAATCCGCCAGATGTCCCAACTGCCCCGCGACAACGCCGATTTCCGCAAGCAACTCGCCGTCATATTCCCGCCGATGGGTGTTGAGCAGTCCCGAACCGGAAATCGTACTCCTCGTCTCGCGGCGTTCTCCGGTCAGCCGCCAAAAATGGTACCCGCTTTGGGTAAACAAGGCGATGTCGCTAAAACAAAACCCCTCTCGCTTTAAGTGCAGGAGTTGAAACGCCGGGTACAGCGCGTGTACCATACATCCGGTACGGTGGTAATACCGCTCGGTATATTCAGGCGACCGCCGCAGTTCCGCCGCCGTTGCCGCCGCTCCCGCATATTCCCACGTAAAAGCCGGAGTAACCGGAGCCATCGCCTTATCGCACACCAGCATACTATGGAAGGTTCCCGTCGGCACGACCGCCTCAATGTCCGCACCGTCCGCCATCTCGCGCCCCAGCGTAACCAGCAGAGAAAAGACCGCCCGCGCGTCCTGTGCCCCGGCCACGCCGCCCAGATGGGACACCTCATAGGGATAGACCGCTCCCGCCATCTTTACTGCCGCCGCCTTTCGCGGATCAAAAAGCAGCGCTTTTGCCGAGGCCGTGCTTGCTTCAAGAACCAGAATCATTTTTTACACCCTTCAATGTTAAATGGAGCGGGCGAACCGGGCCGGGGCCGGATTTGCCCACGACCTCTCTCCAGTATACCACGACCTTTGTGAAAGTCAAGCAATATTTTTCTTTGCAATATTTTTCTCTGTCGATTTTCCGTGAATTGGACAGGGCAAACCGGGCCCTAGGAGCCTGTGGGACTTAGCAAAAAATAGGAAATAATACACGAAAATACTGATTTTAACCTAATCAAAATACTAAAAACGGCTTATTTATCGGGGTTTTTGCACTATTTTTTGC
>JAISZQ010000140.1 GCA_031269165.1 Spirochaetaceae bacterium | reverse complement strand
GTTCTCGTCCGTGTTTTCGCCCGGCTAACCGCCACCGTTCACGGCAAAGGTGGTGTTACAGACAGCCTCTGCGGTGCCGTCCAAAGATGGCCTGCCATCGGCCAACGATGGCGGGCCATCGGTCGGCGATGGCGTTAGGAGAGGTCTGCCCGCACCACCAAGAAAAAGGCGAAAAAGAAGCGAATTTCGGGCCATTTCCGGTGTGCCGGGGCAGGAAAACAGGAATAAATGCGGCGCACGGCGAGGAAAAACGAAAAAAAAGGCGTTGGAGAGGCGGTTTTCGCGCAAATATTGTGGTTGAGGGCTGTCCCCGCCCGCTTGGGGCAGCCCCCACCCGGCTGGATTAGGGTCGGAAACGCCTTTTTCGCCCCAATTCACGTTCTCCTCCGTGTTTCCATCCGGCGAAACGGGGGCAAAGCCCCCGGTTAGCGGACACAAACGGCGTTATAAACAGCCTCCCCAGCCTCTATTCACAGTTTGAATCACGCCGGGCTATTAGTTACCTTTTTTATTTCTATGCGTTTATCCTGTGAGGTTGTTCCAGAACCTTGCAACGACGGCTCAAATCGGCTAAACTGGAAGAACAAACTATTTCCACGAGGAGGAGAATATGCGTTTAATTATGAGGCAAAGCGAAAAAGATGTGGCGGTGTGGACGGCAAATTATATTGTGCAACGGATCAGTTTTTTTTCTCCGGTGCCGGGCGAACCGCCATCTAAGCCTTTTGTGCTGGGACTGCCTACGGGTTCTACGCCGATCGAGATTTACCAGGCGCTGGTTGGCAGACACAACGCGGGCCTCGTGTCTTTCGAGAATGTGACGACGTTCAACATGGATGAGTATGTGGGACTTGCTCCGGATCATCCGCAGAGTTACCACAAGTTTATGGACGATCATTTGTTCTCTCATGTGAACATTGCCAAAGAGCATATCCATATCTTGGACGGTTGCGCGGATAACCTCAAGGCCGAATGTGCCGCTTATGAGGAGGCGATCAAGAAGGCCGGCGGGATCGAGTTATTTCTGGGCGGCATCGGCGAGGACGGGCACATCGCGTTTAACGAGCCGGGGTCGTCTCTCACGTCCCGTACCCGCGTGGTTGCCTTGACACGGGAGACCCGCGAGGTGAACGCCCGGTTCTTTTCCCGCGTGGACGAGGTGCCGAAGCAGGCGCTCTCCGTTGGGGTTGGCACGGTGATGGACGCGCGCGAGGTGGTGATCGTCGCCGCCGGGAAGCGGAAGGCTCGCGCGATAGCCGCTTGTGTCGAAGGCCCGGTTACCCAGATGTGCACGGCCTCGTGCCTCCAGATGCATCCGAATGTGACGGTTGTGTGCGACGAAGCGGCGATTGCCGAGCTGAAATACGGTACGGTGCAGTATTACTTGGAAGCCGAAAAACGGTGCAAGTGAGGGTCGTTGCTACCGCGATAACGCTGTTCGTCTTTGTGCCCGCCCTTGCGCCGGTCTCCGCGCCGATTTTCGCGGAAGAACAGGTCGTGGATGAACACGCTACGGACGAGCGCGAGACGGATGCGGCCGACATTGAGTCTCTGCTTGCGTTTTCCGATCCGGCGCGGATTTGGGGTAACGGGGTGGAGCGTTTTATCGAGGAGGCGTATCGGCAGTGTTTCAGAACCTACATCATTGGCGGCAAGGTGATGAATCTTCGTATGCCCTTCGCCGAAAACCACGAACGTGACCAACTGGTCGAAGGCGGCTGGGAGTTTCTTGGCAAGGGCAAGGCCGACCCGGCGGAACTGTGGCCGGTCATTCACGACACGCTTCAGACAGAGGATTTTGCCCGTTATGGGGCGGCTCTGGGCGACGGGAAGGAAAAGGTCATCATCTTGGACATCGCCGGCCAGAAGTGGAGCATTTCTCAAGACGTTTTCGACATCGCCCGCATGAAGGCTGGGGCCTACCGGGGGTTGCCGCATCAGCCCTACATACTGTCCACAGGCCGGGGCATTGAGGAAAGCGACGTATACAACTATCTCTACAGCATCGCCTGGACGGGCATGGATTGTTCCGGGTTCGTCTGGCACATACTCAGTTACATCGCCAAACAGCGGGGCAAGGATCTTGGCGTACTGCTTCGCCGGACACTGGGTATGCCTCGCGGCGCGCGCGCGTCTTTCTATGCGGGCACCGCCTTCTTCGGCTCTCGCAGCCCGGAAATCACGCAAGTCGAGGACAAAATCCGCAATCTCAAGCCCGCCGACATCATCCTCTTCCGAACCGCGAAGGGCGCGATCGCCCATTCAGCCATCATCCAGTCCATTGATCGGCAGAAAGGCGTCATCCGCTATCTCCAGTCCACCGACGAGGCGCCGCTTCTGGAGCGGGGCGTCCACGAGTCCTTCATCTATTTTGACCCGGCAAAACCCCAGGTAAGCCTGAAAGACCCTTCGCTCACGTGGTCCCAAAAACGCTACGCCCCCTTTCCCGGCGAACGATCCTCGGCCTTCTCCGACGACGGCGCGCGCTATCTGGCATTCGGCGGCGGTAAGGTCGTGCGTCTCAAACAGATAGCGGCACTTTGGTAAGAGCCTGTTCAAAATCTCAGCAAAAGGGGGAACGGCAACAAGTTGCCGCGTCTCCCCCTCGCTCCAAAGCCTTCGGCTTTTCCGCTACCCTCTCTACGGGGACAAAACCATGCGGTGCATGGTGGCCAAGCGTTGCTTGGCTTGGTGGGCGTTCCCCAAGCGTCCACGGACGGACGCAGGACTGAAGCACATCCTAGGTGTGCCACGCCCCGGCCCGGAGGTCCAAAGCAGGACGCGAAGGACTGTAGGGAGACCCCCGTATCTCGGCGGGATCAAGGTGTGGAGTTACGGAAAAGCGGGCGCAGCCCGCCCGAAACTCCAGAAGCGGGCAAAGCCCGCGACCGGATCACAGCGGAGGCTTGCGTCTCGCAGGGTTTTTGAACAGGCTTTAAGGGAACGGGCCGATAGGCCGATTGCACACCACCCATAGTCGGTGTGCATCCGGCTGAGCCGTCCCAAGCGACACGCTTCTTGCGTTGCCCCGGTCAACTTCTCGGGAAATTGACGGTTTGCTTTTTTTTTGGTACTATATATGGTATGCGTTTACGGGTTCTGCCGAGAATGGCAGTGTTATATATTCTTTATATCGCCGCGTTCTTGTTAATGGTGCTCATTCAATTCTCAAGACAGATGAGTTTTTCGCGGTTGGTGGGAAATTTTGTGGTTTCCGGCCGGTTGCGCGAATCGGCGCCAAGCGGCGTACCTGACGAATATCCCATCAATGAATACGCCAAGGTTTCATTCGGGGGGATTGAGTTTATTCTGTCCAACGACGTGAATAACCCGCTGTTCCTTGTTGACGAAGACGGGAGCAAGGCGCCGCTTACGGTGGATACGCTGACCGTTTCCAATGACCGGGCGCATTTTCTGCTGTCGGACGGGGCGGAGCTTGTCTTTTATACCCAAGAGTCGGCGGACACGAACGGGTTGCTCATTAGCGGAATTTTACCGGAAAGGGCCGCCTCTCTTCAACTGCCCTATCTGCCGTCCGCTTTTGCCAAGATAAGCGTCAATGATTCCGGGTGGCAAACGGTAAACGCCGATAACGTTACCTATACGTTTGACCGCCAGCCGGCAAGCGGTGTAGACCGGTATCTGATTCTCAGGCGTGACGACCCGATGATATTTTACCATACCGAACCGAAGACGTTAGCGTTCAATCCGGCGACGTTCATCGTGCGCGGCGGTATCGAAAAGACGGTTTATGATGAACAGCTTAAACTGTGGGTGGATAAAGTGTATGCGGTTTGGGAAAAAAGCGTTCCTCTGACACGCGATGAATTGCTGGTAAGCGTGTATCTTGCCGAAGCGGCACGGCGGGGGACGTATCAAAGCGCGCGCAGCATGATGCTTCAGTCATTCAGAAATGTGCCTGAACAGACCTATCTTTCCGCGCCCTTCATCGGGCGTCTTGATGTCGCGCTCAGAACCTTGTCGGCTGCTGCAAACGCTCAGTCGGCGCAGTTACCTGAACTGCTTCGCAAGGAGTCCCCCCTGTTGCTTGGCCAGGATGCGCTTGGAAGACGGATGTTGCCGACCGGCAGAGATTTGCTGAAAGCGCAGGGCGCATACGCCGATTCGCTTACCGTTTCCGCATTTACCCTGGAGGAGGTCGCGGCTCTTTTTGAAGGTTACAACAACTGGCCGATTTATTTTCCCCATTCAGAGAATCCTTTTGAGCGGCTTGTCCCCCGGGCTTTTGAGTTGACCACCGGCGGGCTTATCAAGGATGAAATCGCCGGTAATGTTTTTGTGGCAGATGGTACGCGCGTGGACATTGAGTTTAATCTCCGGCTTGGGGTCGCGCTCGCGGCCTATGGGGACAAAAACGGAACGTCAAGCTGGGTCGGTATCGGCCGTTCCCTCGTGCTGTCGGCACTCGCCCTCACCGACGACGCGGGACAGTTACCGGCATCTTTGACCGTAAACAACGCGGGCGAAATCATAGCGGACGAAACCGATGAAACGGGCACTACGGAAAAAATTCAGGCGGCGCAGATTTATCCGATTCTGACCCTTGCCGTTTATTATCCGCATCCGGTCGATTTAACCGCTGTGCAGGACGGGTTATGGGTATGGACGGCCTCTCCTGAGACGAAAACGGTTTTTCAGAATAACGTCCTTGACATGAGCGTTTCCTTCCCCATCGGGTGGGCGCATCATTTGTTAATTCGCGGCGTGAATCGGTTTTCAAAAATTCAGCTCAGGGACATGGACTACCGTTCCGATCCCCGTTTTGAAGAATATAATTCTCCCGGCTGGGTGTATTCCGCATCAGAGAAGACGCTCCTCGTTAAAATGGTGCACCGCTATGAGGAAGAACATATCCGTATTTTTTATTGAGGCAGTTATGAGTATTGTCAACAGACTGGGAGACCTGTTCCGAAGCTATTTTACCTTCGATGACGACTTTGACGAGGGGTCATCGCGCGTTCATGGTGATCCCGACATAGACGAGGCTTGGGCCGAATTGAACGAATTCATGGGTTCCACATGGACGGGCAAAACTCGTGATTGGGAGGACCCCTATCGGTCAAGGGCCGGGGAAAGGCAGAACTCAGGCACAGGGCCGGGAAACCGGGGAGGGCCGCCTGAGCGTTTGCGATCGGACTTCGCGGAACTCGGCGTCGCTTTCGGCGCGGACGAAGAAACCTGCAAGGCCGCCTACAAAAAACTGCTTAAAGTTCACCATCCCGACCGCCACGCCGGACATGAGGGCAATATGAAAAAAGCCACCGCCAAGTCGTCCCGGATCAACGCCGCCTACGAGAATATTCGCCGATGGCGGTCAAACACCGGTTGAGCGGCCCCGCAGGGGCTTTCCTTGGGCGTGTCGTACGGTGAACGTCCCCCGGCCCCCATTCTGGGGGAGTGATGCGGTGGTATCGTCATTGCGAGCGAAGCGCGGCAATCCAGCGTGACGGCCTCCCCCGTCTAGATTGCTTCGTCGCTTTGCTCCTCGCAATGACCGCCTGCCGTGGAGGCCCTTGGGCGTGTTGTGAGGAGCACGGGCATTGGGCTCCCCTACGGGGGCAGAGCGCATCCCATTAAGAGGAGGGGGAAGTCTCCCCCTCGCTCCAGCCGCTTCGCGTCTTACGCTACCCCCTCTGCGGTGGAGTTCCCCCGCAACGCCCCCCGTCATTGCGAGCGAAGCGAAGCAATCCAGGGTGAGGGCTTTCTCCGTCTGGATTGCTTCACCAACGGCAAATTGCCGCAGGTTCGCAATGACAATTCTCCCCCCGTCATTGCGAGCGGAGCGAAGCAATCCAGGGTGAGGGCTTTCTCCGTCTGGATTGCTTCACCCTTCGGGTTCGCAATGACAACACCCCTCGTCATTGCGAGCGAAGCGAAGCAATCCAGGGTGAGGGCTTTCTCCGTCTGGATTGCTTCACCAACGGCAAATTGCTGCGGGTTCGCAATGACGATTCTCCCACGCCCTTGCGGGCGAGCCCCCCGTCATTGCGAGCGAAGCGAAGCAATCCAGGGTGAGGGCTTTCTCCGTCTGGATTGCTTCACCAACGGCAAATTGCCGCAGGTTCGCAATGACGATTCTCCCTCGTCATTGCGGGCGAGCCCTTCGTCATTGCGAGCGAAGCGAAGCAATCCAGGGAGAACGCCCAGGGCTATTGCATTTACTTTTATATGATAGAATAGGAGGGAAAGAATAAAGAATAGAGGAGGGGAATATGAGCATAGCAGAGCTTAAGGAGAAACTGGAGGGGGTGAAAGATCCCC
>JAISZQ010000035.1 GCA_031269165.1 Spirochaetaceae bacterium | reverse complement strand
TTCCGGTTCGACGGCTTTCCCGTATTCCCGTGGATAAGCCCGCCGTCCCCCTTCCTCTCATAGGCCGCGTATATCCGCCGCCCCTGCCGGTAACTGACTTTCAGCTCCCGCGCCGCCTCCGCTATCGTCTTGTGTCCCCGTTTTACCATCTCCATCACTTTCCCTCTTATCAGTTCCTTTTGTCCCATCAGTAGTCTCCCTGCCATCTCGTCCTCCTGCCACTATTTTACCTGATGGGACATTTCTATTGTGGTTACATGAGGACATTATCATTGTGGTTCAACACACGAATTTATTCAATGAGAATAAATCCGTGCTCCTTTCATGTCGCATTTGTGCAATGAAATGAGGCTGTTCCAAAACCTCACGTTTTGGAACAGCCTCAAAGGATAAAAAGCAGCGGCACAGATGAAGAGATTCACAGATTACCCGGGAGCGAACACCGTAGTGAGGTCTATCACGCAGCCGGGCAGTACGCCTATGGGGAGTTTCGTTGTCGTTTCCGCGTCAAACCCCGCATATTTGTACTCGCCGTTTTCCAGCGAATAAACGCCTATATGTTTTCTTTTCGGATCAACGACCCAATACTCCCGCACACCGGCATTCCGGTAAATGTTCAGCTTGTAAAGAAGGTCGTTTGTGGCGGTGGACGGCGACAGTATCTCGATGATAAAGTCCGGCGCGCCCTTACAGCCCCGCTCGTCTATCTTTGAACGGTCGCAGACTACCACGAGATCGGGCTGGAAAATCTTGTCCGTGTCGTCTTCCGTCTGACTGGGAAACCTAACCGCGAACGGTGCGGGAAAAACCTGACACGCCTTGTTCCGCAAAAAACCGTGCAACTGATAGTGCAACTCGCCCAACACCCGCTGATGCGTCGTGCTGGGCGCGGCCATCCCGAATAGTGCCTCCTCGGTCGGCGGCTCGCCCTCGTAAAGCTGCCCGTCCACATAAATCTCTCCGTTGATTAGCTCACAGCGAAAAGACTCAGGCCACGTAAGGTAATCCTTGTACGTGTACCGTTTCTTGGGTTCCTGTTCTTCAATGTCCAATGCCAATGCCTGCGGCATACCTGCCTCCTCTGCTTCAAATAAACACTACCCTATTTCAGGCGGTTCGTCTACCGTGCCGAGTTTTGCCGCGCCCCGTTTCTTTGCCATGAGGGTCACGAGGAAGGCGATGTCGCCCTGACGGATGCCGCTGATGCGCGAGGCTTGGCCGATGGTGAGGGGGCGCACGTTGGCGAGCTTTTCCCGCGACTCGGCGGAGAGGCCCGCGAGGTTCGCGTAGTCCATGTCGGGCGGCAGTCTTATCTTTTCCATGTGCGCGCGGCGGTCGATGATCCGTTGTTCTTTTTCGATGTAGCCCGCATACTTTACGTCCAGCGCGGCGGTTTCGACCCATTCGGCAGGATAACCCGCAATCTGCCCGTCCATCGCCTTGCCGCTCAAGAGGAGACTTTTTACGAGGTCGATCCCCCGGCATTTTTCCTGAAAACGTTCCCAGCGGTCGTCAGGTATTAACCCGATGAACCCGGCGGCCTTGGGGGTAAGGCGGCGGTCGGCGGTGTCGGCGCGGAGGAGAAGGCGGTGTTCGGCGCGGCTCGTGAACATTCGGTAGGGTTCCTTCGTGCCCAGCGTGGTGAGGTCGTCGATGAGTACCCCAATATAGGCTTCGTCCCGGCCTAAAAGAAGGGGCGGCTCGCCATTCACCTTTGCGGCGGCGTTGATTCCGGCAACGATGCCCTGGGCGGCGGCTTCCTCGTAGCCTGATGAGCCGTTAGTCTGGCCCGCGCAGAAAAAGCCCGCAAGGAGTTTGCTCTCCAGCGTCGGGTAGAGGTGGAGCGGGTCGATATAGTCATACTCGACGGCATAGGCCGGGCGGACAATATGCGCGTGTTCGAGGCCGGGAATGCTGTGGATAAACGCCTCCTGCACGTCTTCCGGCAGTGAACTTGACGCGCCGTTGAGGTAAATCTCGCTCGTGTAATGGCCTTCCGGCTCGACGAAGAGATGGTGGCTCGTCCGGTCGGGGAAGCGCATCACCTTGTCCTCGATCGACGGGCAGTAACGCGGCCCCACGCCGACGATCTTCCCGCTGTAGAGCGGCGAGCGGTGAATGTTCTCCCGAATGATGCGGTGCGTCTCGGCGGTCGTGTGCGTGATGTAGCAGGGTGCATCTGGAAGGGGGCCGCCATCTCCGTGCGGGTCAATCCCTGTGTCAAAACTAAACGGTTGCCGTGTTTCGCCGTCCTGTCGTTCCATGCGGGTATAGTCGATGGTGCCGGATGCAAGCCGGGCGGGCGTCCCGGTCTTGAGGCGGCCCACCGGAAACGCGAGCCTGCGGAGTGCCGTTCCCAGCCCCATAGCCGCCGTCTCCCCAAGCCGCCCTTCCGCCGCCTCGTACTCGCCGATAAAGATTTTGCCTTCTATAAAAGTACCGCCCGCCAGCACGACCGCCTTCGCCCCGATCCGGTGCCCCCTTGCCGTAACAACGCCCTGAACCCCGCCCCCCGTATCGGCACTCGCGGTCAACAGGTCAACAGCCGTGTCCATGATGACAGACAACCCGCCCTGCCCTTCGACCGCCTTCCGCGCCATCGCCTGATAGAACGCCTTGTCCGTCTGGGCGCGAGGAGCCTGTACCGCCGGTCCCCGCGAACGGTTGAGAACGCGGTACTGGATGCAAGCGGCGTCGGTGAACCGGCCGATTTCCCCGCCGAGCGCGTCCACTTCCCGCACGAGGTTCCCCTTGGCAAGCCCGCCCATCGCCGGGTTGCAGGAGAGTGCCCCGATTCGGTCGGGGTTCTGCGTAACAAGTGCCGTCTGACAGCCAAGCCGCGCCGCCGCGAGAGCCGCTTCAATGCCCGCGTGTCCTCCACCGATGACGATAACGTCGAAGTCCATGCCCATGCCGCGCTTACGTTCTTGTTCCGGCGCCGCGACCAATAAGCCGCCACAGCTTGCGCAGGAGCCCGACCCTGCCCAAGAGCAACCAGAAAAGGGCCGCGAGCACGACGACAACCGGAACGCCGTAGACCACGATACCGACGAGAACCACCGCGACACCGCGCAGGAACGCCCCGAAAAAACCGAAAAGTTCCCGAAGCCGCTCGCCCAACGTATCACGTGCCGGAACAGCCGCATTCCACACCGACACCCTGATGGTCGCGTAGTCGATCTGGTTGTTCAAGGCCGCAAACTCCCCGCCAAGACGGTCGATCTCGTCTTCGAGTTCCGCGATACGCGCCTCAACGCCGAGCATTTCTTCCATAGTATTCGCCCTCGCCAAGTAAGACCGAAACGTTTGTAACAACTCGCGTTTCGTGTTGAGGCGGCCTTCCACGTCATAAAAGCGCAGGGTTACATCGTCGGCCTCTTCCGACCGCCGGGTTACCCTGCCGATGGCGGCACAGTCGGCAAGCGCGTCCCGATAGGAGGTGGCGGGAACACGGATCGTCCAATCCCGCGAAGTCTCGCTCGCGCTTGTTCGGGACGAGTAGCCTTGATAACGGGCCAACAACTCGTTGACGCGCCGTTCCGCCTCCTCAAAAGTGCCGACCCGAAGGGAAAGCGTCGCGCTGTAGACCAGTTTCCGTTCCGCAGTGCCAATCGGCACACTTCCCGCCTCGGCCGCCGCCGACCGTTCAGCACTCCCCGCCCCGCCATCGGCCGTCTGCATCGCGTCCGCAACTTCCTTTTTTGCGCCGCCGCACCCCGCCAGAACCAGTGCCGCAACGAAAACCAATAATGCGCCGTGTATTCGTCTCATCGTCTCTTCCTCCGGTACCGCTTGGCACCACCTGTGGTTGCCCGTGATTAACCCCCCTATCCTTTCAACGCTTTATCGACTGCTTCCCTATCGCGGTTTAACTGGCGGTCGTCGGGGAAGGTTTTCAGCGCGAGATCGAGGACGGCCTTCGCGTCTTCGTATTTCCGCCGATTAAAGAGTGCCGCGAACTGGTTGTGGTAACTCACCGCCTCGGCTTGGGCGACGATCCCGGCAAGTTTATCGTGCTGTTCTTCGCGGTAGCGATTGCGGTTTTCTTCGAGCGCGGTTTTTGCGTCGGCAATTTTGTTTGAGCGGAGGTACTTTGCGACAATGTTGTTCACCGCGCTGTACTGAATCTCCTCCCAGCGCGCGTCGTCAGGATAGACCGGTTTCGCGTAATCGGCAAAGGCAAGCGCATCCTCCTCTTTACGGCTGTTGAGAAAGTTGCCCGCAACATTGAAAACGCGGTCCATCCGGTCGGCTACCGGGTCGGAAAAAAGCGGGGAATCAACCGGGGCCTCCCGTTTTGCAAGCAACGCCGCACGGTCAACGGCAAGCGGAAGCGCGTCGGCAAATCTCTTGCGCGACTCAAGCATGGATATTCTATTGCCCATGATGAGCGACACAAGCTCGATCGGGCTTATCTGGGCGCGGTTCCGGTAGTTTCCCGGCGGAACATAGGCGAACCCGGTTGTTTTTCCAAAATTGTCGGTAAACTCCTTTTTGTTGCCGGGGTTGAAGCCGAATTTGTTCGTCGTCTCAATGTCGATTAACGCGCCCTCCGACTCGACCGTGGCAAACGCATGGTCGCGGGTGACGACCCCTTTCACGTCAAGGCCGAGGCTCTTTCCCAGAACGAGGTAAAACACGGCCGAGGAGACGCAGTTGTACGTGCCCGAAGAGAGCAACACGTCAAGCTGGGTCTGGTTGAGCGAATACCGTTTCAGCGTTTTCTCGTACATGAACTGGAGGACACGCTCGGCCTTTTCCGCATCGCTTTTTTCCGTTTCCCCTTCCTTGACCGCAACGGACAACGCTTCCACAAGCGCATCAAAAAGGGCCATGTAAGTGGTCTTCTCCTTGTTCGCCGTCACCGCCGCGTAAGGATCGACCCCCGACGCCCAGAGCGCGATTTCCGCCAGATCTCTCCACGAATGGTTTTGAACCTCGCCGTATTCGACCGCCTTCGGATCCGGTGTCAAACGGGGAAACGTTTCGTTTGGGCTTTGGGAAAAACCGAGAACCGACAGAAACACGAAACAAAACGCAAAAAACCAATATTTCATAAGACACCTCTTTATAACACAGACGAAAGGAACACGCTCCAGGCAACAGAAGGTATGCAGGGCAACGTCATTCACTTTCGCCCGTTTAATCGGTGAAAATCAGTCGCCTTCCGGCGCAATCTGCGGACAAGAACCCTTCATTTGTTGACAGCGCGAGGCAACCCGGCGGGATTAGGATCGAAACCACCTTTTTCACCCAAATTTTCTTTGAACAACGGCGATTTCCAGCTTTTTCGCGCTTTTCGCGGCTATACACCCGGCGGGCTCGTCAATCGCCCGCATCACCTGAATCCTCTCGTTCCCGTTTATGAGGAGCAGTTACTTCTTGCCCTTCATCAGTTTCGAGATGGCGATCATGATCACCGCGACACCGCCACAGACCACAAAAAGGCCCAGCATCCCTTTCCACATTATATCAAGCGAACCGAGTGCGTTCTTCAAAATAGTCTCGTTCATTACCATACTCCTCGAGCCTGTTCCAAAACTTGAGGTTTTGGAACAGCTTCCCTCTATAAATGTTGGACAATCAGGCTCAAAATCAGCCCGCTTGCCACGACCGAAGCGATCTGCCCCGAAACGTTTGCGCTTACCGCGTGCATGAGGAAGATGTTGGTCGGGTCTTCCTTGAGCGCGAGTTTTTGAATGACGCGAGACGACATCGGGAACGCCGAAATCCCCGCCGCGCCGATCATGGGATTGATCTTCTTTTTCAAAAACAGGTTGATCAGCTTCACAAAGAACACCCCGCCAACCGTATCGAGAATGAACGCGAAGAGCCCCAGCGCGAGGATCTTCAGCGTGTCAACCGTCAAAAACTCGTCCGCCTTCAGCGTGAAGGCGATCGTGAGCCCCAAGAGCAACGTTATCAGGTTGGAAAGAGTCTTCTGCGCCGTCTCGGAAAGAGAATCCAGCACCCCGCACTCGCGGATAAGGTTGCCGAACATCAAAAAGCCGATGAGCGCGACGGCGGCGGGGGAGATAAAGCCCACGATGACCGTCACCGCGATCGGGAAGATGATCTTCAAGATGCGGGGAATCTCCGTACTCGCCACCGGATCCATGCGGATTAAACGTTCCTTCTTCGTCGTGGTCAGCCTGATGGCGAAAGGCTGAATGATCGGCACGAGGGACATATACGAGTAGGCCGTCACCGCGATCGGCCCCAGATAGTCCGAGCGCAACACTTGGGACACGAGAATCGTCGTCGGCCCGTCCGCTGCGCCAATGATGCCGATGGCCGCCGCATCCTTCAGACTGAACCCCAAGAGACAGGACAGCGTCACCGTAGCAAAAATCCCGAAGTGCGCCGCCGCCCCGAACAAAAAGTAAATGGGCCGTGAAAGCAACGGGGAGAAGTCGATCATCGCGCCGATCCCGATGAAGAGCAACAGCGGCATCACCTCGGACGCGCCGATCCCCTTCTCAAAAAGCCACTGAATAACCCCGTGGGTCTCCCCGATGCCGGGCATCATCTGGTTGAGCACCCCGCTCAACGGCAGGTTGACCAATATCGCCCCGAACCCCATCGGCATAAGCAACGCCGGCTCATACTCCTTGGCGATTCCCAGATAGATGAGCAACAGGCCAATGCCGAACATGACCACCTGTTTCCAGCCTAACGCGAGAATGCCTTCCAGTAAAAATTCCATTATCCGTCCTTGCCTCTAAAATGTGCCCGAAAACGCGGCTTCCCCGGACAAAATTATCTTCGTTGAAGGAGCCTGTTTCAAAACCCGGCAGGAGGGGGAAGTCGCGGCAAATTGCCGACCCCTCGCTCCAGATCACCGCTTGCGCTTAGGGTCTTACGCTACCCCCGTAACGCCCCCGTCAAGGAGCCGCAACCCCCCGGGAACTCGTTCCCCAAACCCCTCAGGTGTTGAAACAACCTCGAAACATTATAACACAAAACGAGTTTTATAGCAAGAGAATGTCAAGGCGCTGTCAACGTTCAATAGAAATGTCCCCTGTTTTACCACAGGGGAGGCTGTTCCAAGACCTCACGTCTTGGCAAGGCAAGCGTTGCTTGCCCGCAATCTCCGCTTGCCCAGCAACCTTTACAAACGCAGTTTTGGAACAGGCTCGGCTCCCTATCTTAGAGCCTGTTCAATAACCCCGCAGGATGTCCGCCTCCGCTGTGATTCGGGGGCGTTGCGGGGGTGGAACCCCCGCAGAGGCTACCGTTTATACACATCTTTTTGCGATGAGCCATCCCATAAATATGTTCTGAAACCGGGTCCAGCCCTCATGCAGCGTTATCACTCCGG
>JAISZQ010000026.1 GCA_031269165.1 Spirochaetaceae bacterium | reverse complement strand
CCCCCGAAGGCAACCTACCGGATGCCCCGCCCCCGTCTCACCTTTCCGTCGTGGTGTTTCGGAAACGCGGGGCAACGCCCCGCCCGAAACTCCAGAAGCGGGGCAAAGCCCGCGACCGGATCACAGCGAAGGCTTGCGTCTCGCAGGGTTTATGTTCTTCATTTGTTGACAGGAGGAGACCTCCCCTCCTCCTGTCTTTTTCTTATCCGTTCACCGGCGGCAGGTCAACGCTTTCCCGTTTCGAGGGCCATATAAGGGTGAAAATCAGGTAGGCGGCCAGCGCGCATACCAGTCCGGGGATCACCGTTTGCTGTTCCCAGCCAAAGAAGGTGATGCCGGGGATGAGTTTCCGCTCATAGATGACGGATACGATGCTGCCGACGATGAGGGAGGCGATCGCCCCGGCGGTGGAAGATTTTTTCCAGTAGTGGCCGACCACGTAGGGGAAGAACGCGCCCGCTGCGCGGAGGGTGAAGGAGAACATCAACAGATCGATGATGCTGGTGGCGTTCATGGCGACGAGCAGACTGAAGACGCCCACGATGATCATGGTGATCTGCGTTACCCGCATGATTTCCTTGTCGGAAGCGTCTTTTTTGATGAACTGCTTGTAAATATCGTTGCCGAAGATCGACCCCGCGCCCAAAAGATCGGAGTCCGCGCTGGACATGGTGGCGGATATGATGCCGGAGAATAAGAAGCCGACAATGACCGCCGGCATGGTCAGGGTGGCCAGTACCGGCAACGAATACCGCGCGCCCTGGGCCAGCACGGTTTCGGAGGAGACTTTGCCCATGTTCACGAGTGCCAGCGTAACGATGCCCAGCACTGCGGGGATAAAGGCATAGACGCCGTTTACCAGCGCGGCGAGAATCGAGCCCTGCTTGGCCGCTTTACCGTCTCGGGCGGAGTAGTAGCGGGACACCGCTTCCTGCCCGACGGTAAACGTGGACACATACATAATCACCAGCGCGATAATCGCCTTGGGCCCGCCGATGCCTTTGATCAAATTAAACGTTTCGGGCGGAACATTTTCAACGACCTGATTCCAGCCCCCGGCAAAGTTCACCGCGAACGGCACCGCGATCAGCATCCCCAGCAAGATAAGGCCGACTTGCACGAAGTCCGTAATGGCGACGCTCCACATCCCGCCCATCACCGCGTAGGCCGTTACCACGATGGCCACCACGATAAGCGAAGTCTTCCAGCCGATGCCGAGCATGACCGAGAGAATCGTCGCGGAAGCCATAAACTGACCCGCTGTCAGACCGATGAGGGGGAGAAACATCGTGATCGACGTAAAGATCCCCGCCGCCTTCCCATACTTTCGGCGGAAATATTCGGGAACCGTCTTCACCTCCGTCGCCCGGATTTTGGGCGCGAGGAAGGTAAGGATGACAAAAGCCAGCCCCATCGTAAGCACGTACCAAGCCGCGCTCAGACCCCATTGGGAACTGCCGAGGTTACTTGCCTTCTCCACCACGCCGAGAGAACTGCCCCCGCCGATTTCCGTCGCCGCCAGCGTCCCTGCCATAAGAAGGGGCCCCATCCTGCGGCCCGCAACCATGAAATCGGTGGTATTTTTGATCCGCTTCGACGCGAAATACCCGATTCCCAGCATGGCGATCATGTAGATCACCACAATAACAACAACCGTAATTTGCATACTTTTTCACTCCTATTCACGTTAAAATTTTACCGTAAAATATATTACAGAATTTCAGTATATGCAAGAGGGCGCGTTGTGCCTCATCAAAAATGGTACCGAAAACAGGTTATGCCTCAAACGGCGCGAAAAAGAGAACGTGCCCTTCACCCGCAGCCACAAGAAAAACGACAACCGCTTAGAGCCTGTTCAGAATCTTTTCAAAGCCTATTAAAAAACCCAGAAAAAGGGGGATCGGCAATTTGCCGCGTCTCCCCCTCGTTCCAGCCAGCTCAAACCATTGCGGGGTATACCCCCCGCAATGGTTTGAGCCGTCCTCCGCTACCCCCTCTGCGGGGACAAAACCATGCGGTGCATGGTTTTGTGGGCGTACCCCAAGCGTCCACGGACGGACGCAGGACTGAGTACGCCCCGGCCGGAAACCCAAAACAGGATGTTGAGGGTTGTAGGCCCACCCCCGCAACGCCCCCGAATCACAGCGGAGGCGGACATCCTGCGGGGTTATTGAACAGGCTCTTACGCCGATTCCCGCTCAAGCAGTTCCACCGGGAGAATGGTCTTTGAAGGGACTTGTTCGCCGTTCATCATGCGGACAAGGAATTCCACCGCATAACGGCTGATCTCCTTGACAGGTTGCCGGATAGTGGTCAGGGGCGGGTTGAGAAACCTGCCGGTAAGGACGCGGTCAAACCCGATGACCTTTATATCCTCCGGGATTTTCTTGCCGGTTTTCGCGGCAATGCCCATCACGGCGGCGGCGGTAAGATCGCTTGTGGCGAAAACCCCGTCGCAATGGGGATGGCTTGCCAGTATGCGCCGGATTTCAGCCTCAACATCAAAATCAACAATGGCCTCGTCGGGCAACTCGTAGCAATGTAGCGCAACCCCCGCCTCTGTGCACGCCGCGACAAAGGCATCGGTGCGCCGGTTCGAGAGCATGGGAACCGCGAGGCTCCCCGAAATGTGAACCAGTTCCCGGCAGCCTTTGCCGATGAGAAGGCGGGCCGCCAATTCCCCGCCTTGCCAATTGTCGCAGCACACATAGGGAACGGCGGGCGACAGTTCCCGGTCGAGGCTTACCACCGGAAGGCGCAAGCCCGGGTAGTCCGCCGTGTCAAGGGAATGGCTTCCCATGATAATGCCGTCCACCTGGCTGCGCTTGAGCATTTTGATATACTCCCGCTCTTTTTCGCTTTCACGCAGAGAGTTGCACAGCAAGACTTTGTAGCCTTTTTCGCAGGCGGCTTCCTCCACATAGCGGGCAACTTCCCCAAAAAAGGGATGGGCAACCGAAGGCACGATAAGCCCGATGAGCCAGGATTTGCGTTTCTGGAGCGACCGGGCAAGTTCATTGGGGTGATAATCCAGCGCCTCCATCGCGCCGGCAACCTTTTGTTTTACCGCGTCGCTCAGATAGCCCCGGTTGTTGAACACCCGCGAAACCGTCGCAATGGAAACCCCCGCTTTTTCGGCAACATCTTTAATGGTTGGCATACGATACCGCTATTCTACACCTTTGCCGCGCGAATGGAAACATCAAGCCTCGCGGCCCTGCCCGATACGCTGATGCCCTCCGATTCAGGCAACATTGGGTAGAGCCGCCCGGTAATCGCGTTCGTTCCATTGATAAAGATTTCGATGACCGAATGGTCGATGAAGACCCGCAGGTTAAGCGCTTGTGTCATTGGGCCAAGTTGTGCCCGCTGAAAGTCCTTGGACGGCTCAGGCGACAGACTTGTCAGGCCCTTCTCAAGAATAACCTCGTTGGTGGCGGCGCGATACCGCACGGCGGTACGTTCCCTGCCGCAGGGCGAACAATACACGTTGAGGGAAAAATCATCGCCGGGGACACACCGGGCGTTCAAATCGATGGCCAGTTCCCGCCCACTGGTCTTGAATGGCCGTTCTTTTTTATCCCCGCCGCCGCCAAGCGAACACGCGTGCTGTTCCACCGGTTCTGTAAACAACGCCTCCACTTCCGCCGCCGGTTTTTGGAGCAATATGCCGTTTTCGTCCAGCGAGAGTTCCCGTGGCAGGGACAACGCGCCCTGATAGCCGGGGATAGACAAGCCGCCGCGCCCCGCCTCCGTGATCCAGCCCCAGGTGAGGTAACGCTTTTTCGGGTCGTTCAAGAGCGTGTTGGGCGCGTAAAAACCCATCATTCCGCTGTTGTCCATGATGCCGGTTCGCGCGGCCTCAAAGCGGCCCGTCTCGTTCACGCGCCCGCTGTGCCAGACCACGTCGGAGCCGGGCGAATAAAAGAGGAGGCCGCTTTCGCCAAAGCACGGCCCAAAGGACAGATAGTTCGGGCATTCAAGAAAAGGGAAATCCCGGTTTTCAAAAAACACCCCCTCGTATTTCCAGTCCGTCAGATTGGGCGAGTGGTAACGGGTAATACAGCCGTACCCGTTTCGGCTGCCGCCCAGCAGGAGATGCCATCCGTCTTTCGCCTTCCATAGAAAGGGGTCCCGCCACTCAAGAATGGTCTCCCCGCAATGTATGTCATGAATGCCGTTTTCAAGCACCGGCGTCTTCTGCCAGTGCCGCATACCGTCAACACTCCGCGCCAAGCACTGAACCGCGCCGACACGGGCGTTGCGCTCGCCCTCGCCCACGCTGGTATAGAGCAACGCCGGCACCTCACCATCAAGGGCGGCACAGCCTGAGAAGCAATGAGCCTCTCCCAGTTCGGGCGAAGGCGAGAGGGCCTCCGGCAGATGTTCCCAATGCGCCAAGTCACGGCTCCGGGCGTGTCCCCAGTGAATGTTCCCCCAGTTGTCCCCGAAGGGGTTGTGCTGGTAAAAGATATGGTACTGGCCCTCAAAAAAGAGCGGCCCATTGGGGTCGTTCATCCAGCCTGAGGGAGGCATAAAATGGTAGACCGGGCGGTGCCTTGCTATTGCGGTTGCGTTCATGTTTGCGTTCACGTTCACCATGCGCGTCGCGCGCTCCTATTCGCGGGTGGCGGCATTCGTCATAACGACCTTGCCGTCAGCGGTAATCGTAAACGTCTTGCGGGCCGCGTCGGCTACTAACTCGGCGATATGCCCGCCTGACTTGTCGGAGCGCGTTATCGTAATCGTGGTTTCGCTCGGCGTTTTAACGTCAAGGGAACCGTCCAGATCAAAAGCCGCGCACCTGTTGCGCCATGATAGCACTTTCAGCAAATTGACGACAACCGGGCGCTGAGCCTCTTTTTGCGCTTCTTCAACCGAATAGTAATGACGGTTGATGTTGCGTCCTTCTTTTGACGATTCCAGCAGGGCAATATCGTTTTCCCCGGCCAGCAAACCAACATAGTAGATTTGCGGAATGCCCGGAGCAAACACCTGAAACACGCGGCTCAATAAATACGCGGC
>JAISZQ010000283.1 GCA_031269165.1 Spirochaetaceae bacterium | reverse complement strand
CCAGAATTCCCCTCCCCATAACATCTTCTTCACTTCCGGACATCTTTCAAATATTTTTCGCGCCGTTATACTCTTTATTGTTCGTGCTATCTGCTCGGGGCTATGCGTCGGCGCCGATTGTGCCAGAAAATGCACATGGTCCCTTTCCGTCCCTGTCTCTAAAAATTTTATCTCATATCTTGCTTCTATCCCAAGGCATACTTCTCGTAGTTCCTTATCGACAGCTTCTGTTATTACCGCTCTTCGGTATTTTGCAGGGCGTGCTCTGCGGTGTGCGCCCGGCCCATCGACATACCCTAATAAATAGCACTCATTTGTTGACTGGGGAAGGATTTCCCCTTAAAAAACGCGAATTTGTGCGAGTAAAAAAAGGCGGCGCGTCTGGATGTCAATTGACCGCGCCGCCCTCAATCATACAAGGAGTTGCCCTCCCGTACTTATTTTATCGGCCTTGCGTAAAAAACCTTTATAGTTTTTAATAGGGGTATGGGAAAAACACTTGCGGAAAAGATTTTTGAGACGCACGTTGTGGATAGGCCGGCGGAGGGGACTTGGGTGTTGAGGCTCGACGCGGTTTTCTGCCACGAAATCACGACGCCGATTGCGATAACCGATCTCGTGGAGCGGGGTATGGACCGGGTGTTCGATCCGGCGCGGATCAAGGCGGTCATCGACCATGTAACGCCGGCCAAGGACTCCAAGACGGCGGAGCAGGGGAAGATTCTCCGGGACTGGGCGCGCCGCCACGGGATTCGGGATTTTTTTGACATCGGGCGGAACGGGGTCTGTCACGCGATTTTCCCTGAGAAGGGGTTTGCGCGGCCCGGCTACACGATCATCATGGGGGACAGCCACACCTGCACGCATGGCGCGTTCGGGGCTTTTGCCGCCGGGGTGGGGACGACCGACCTTGAGGTGGGGATCCTCAAAGGGGTGTGCGCGTTCAAGCAGCCTGAGAGCGTGAAGATCGTGCTATCAGGCGCGTTGTCGTCCGGCGTGTATCCCAAGGACGTGATTCTCGCGGTGATCGCAAAACTCGGCGTTGCCGGGGCGACCGACATGGTTGCCGAGTTCCACGGCCCGGTCGTTGACCGCATGAGTATGGAAGGCCGCATGACGTTGTGCAATATGGCGGTCGAGGCCGGGGCGACAAGCGGGGTCTGTCAGCCGGATATGACGACGGTCGATTATCTCTGGCCCTTCGTCGGCCCGGACGGAGACGGCTCGTACCCGGCGAAAGAAGCGGCGCTTGCCGCCTACCGTATGTTCGCCTCAGACCCGGATGCCGTGTACGCCAAGACTATCGAGATCGACTGTTCCACGCTGGAACCGCTTGCCACCGTCGGCTACAAGCCCGACGAGGTGAAGCCCGTCCGGGAACTTTCCGGCACAAAGGTTGACCAAGTGTATATCGGGAGTTGCACCAACGGCCGTATCGAGGATATTCGCGCCGCCGCCGCCGTGCTCAAGGGGAAAAAGATCGCCGGCACGGTTCGCGCCATCCTCTCTCCGGCGACTCCGGCGGTCTATGCCCAGGCGTTGCGGGAAGGGCTCGTCGAGACGTTCACGAATGCGGGCTTTTGCGTGACCAACCCCACCTGCGGCGCGTGCCTCGGCATGAGTAGCGGCGTTCTTGCCGAGGGAGAGGTCTGCGCCTCCACCACCAACCGCAACTTCTACGGACGCATGGGCCGGGGCGGTATGGTTCACTTGATGAGTCCTGAGTCCGCCGCGAAAGCCGCGATTGCCGGGGCGATTGCGGGGTAGCGTAGGGCGTGGAGCGAGAGGGAAGGCGTGGTTGCTTGTTGCGGCAGTTTGCCGATTCCCCCTTTGGCTGGGTGTTGGAACAGGCTCTCGTTACAAAAACTTTCAATTTGCGTGTTGCCTGTCTGCCGTGGCATAGGCAGAAGGACAGACTTCTCTTGAGGCCGTCTTTGGACGGGGGCACCGAGGCTGTTTGTAACGTCGTTTTTGGCCGCTAACCGGGGGCAAAGCCCCCGGTTAGCCGGGTGGAAACGCGGGGGAGGGCTGGTTC
This sequence comes from Spirochaetaceae bacterium, assembly GCA_031269165.1. Classification (GTDB taxonomy): domain Bacteria; phylum Spirochaetota; class Spirochaetia; order Treponematales; family Breznakiellaceae; genus JAIRNN01. The sequence goes on along the minus strand of JAISZQ010000283.1, from coordinate 866 downwards.
TTGGGCGAAAAACTCGTCTTCGCCTCCCAGACCCCCGTCCTTAGGCTGTCCCAACTCAGTGCGTAGTCCATTATCGTCGGTATCGGCTTGTCCGCCTCCGCCACAACCGCCTCCCAGTCCACCTCTTCCGCTTCAGGCGGCGGCTCCCCCGCCAGAATCTCCGACCAGTACCGCTCCCCCCAAAGATGCGCCTTCCTTCCCGTCCGAATGTTAAAGCGGAGGGAGAACGTTTGTTTCAGCCATTGCATGATCTTGGGCAGTTCAAGCCCGTTGGCGGGCTTGATGTAAAACGAAAGCCACGCCCCGTCGAGCGCAAGCCCGTGCATCTCGAAACCGAATTTCGCCTTCGTTTCGATGAGGACGCGATAGAATAGCACTACCGCCCACGCCAGCCGGAACAAAGGCTCGCCGACATTAATCTCGGTACGAATCTCGTACCAGACATTTTCCGCTAATTCTCTTGGCCCTTTCATAGACACCTTCCTGTAGAGAGATGGGGCCTTTCCAAAACGGACGTTTTGGAAAGGCCTTATACCCTCTATTAAGGCGTTGGGAACTGTCCTGCTTTAATCAAACACGAAAAAAGCGTGAAAAAGGCGCAAAAAATATGAAAAAATCGGGGATAGAACCTAAGTCCTTGTGCGTTGCGGCGTGTACCGGCCCTGTTTGGCTTCTATTGCTTAGAGCCTGTTCAAAAGCCCTGCGAGACGCAAGCCTCCGCTGTGATCCGGGGGCGTTACGGGGGGTCGGTAAAATACAACAGCAAGTGCAACAGTTGGGGAGGAAATAGACCGCAAGAGAACCAGCGTGTAGAATAAGGTTGAGAACCAAAACACGGAGGGAAATCATGCGGTCATATCATCATT